>CAJOPY010000087.1 GCA_905236505.1 Candidatus Gastranaerophilales bacterium | reverse complement strand
TATTCAACGTCGTGCATTCTTGATGTAATTGCTAGTAATCGCGCTTGCGAAGCGGCCATTCCCATAAGAGGTCTTCCTTATTTTTTTTGTCCCTTTACTCTGTTTATCGGCATTTTTTCGGAAAACTTTAGGGTTTTTGGCTATTTTTCTTTAAATTGTTACATTTGTTTACAAAACAAGTTGAAAATTTTATTAAAGCTCTTTTAAGTGTCGCCCCATAAAAATTATTTGAAAATTCAAAACTAAAAACCGACAGATTTTCTTTCTATATTGGTTTTGTAATTTTGTTCTTTTACTTTCATATTTTGGTTTTGCGCAATTATTTTATAAAAATCATCTGCTTTAATTTCTCGTCTGTTATCGTTCATAGCTTCAATAGAAGCTTTTTCAGATATCATTTTTATAGCTCTTATCGGAAAACTGTTAAGTTTATCGGCAATTTTTGATATTTCTTCATCATTTTGGGCAAGAGCTTGACCTTTTGTTCTTTTATTCATAAATAATTTCAAAATTGATTCTCTTGCTTCTTTATCCGGCAATCCGACATATATTTGTTCTTCAAACCTGCTCCTTGCTGCAGTGTCCATTTGATCGTAGCAATTTGTTGCAGCTATTACAACAATGTTGCTTTCGCCGGCTTTTTGAATACGGTTTAAGAATGAACTCAATTCTTCGGAGTGATAATCTTGAGTATATGCATCTCTTGCTTTTAAAAGAGCATCCGCATCATCTATGAGCATTAGAACAGGTTTTTCAGGTTTTGCAACAGATTCAACATAATCAAAAGCATCTTCAATATTTTGAGAAGTTTCGTGAACATATGTACCGCCGATTCTTCCTGCTTCAATTTTAAATAACGGCACATCCGCTTCTGTTGACAAACGTTCTACGATTGTTGTTTTTCCGCAGCCCGGAGGTCCGTATAATAAAATTCCGTGCGGCATTTTTTTACCATATTCTATTTCATCTATTTTAGCTTGCTTAGGATCTTTAAGCATACCTACAATTCTTTCATTTAATACTTTTTTCAACTCTTTCATTCCGCCTAAGGATGCAAAACCTGCTTTAGCTTCTTCTGTAGGAATATAAGGTGTTAAAATATCAGTTATATCAGAATCTTCTTCATCTTCTTCAAAATTGTCAATAGCGGATGTGTTGTTTTGGCTTGCTTTAATCTTTTGCTGAGTTGCACCTTTGATATCTTCTTCTGCTGTTTCTTTTTTTTGTATCATGCTATTACTGTCATTTAAATCTGACGAAATACTCATATTAATTGTAATATTTTTATCATCACTTTTTTTGTTAGAAATACCAAAAGAAGTACTACTTAGTATTGTAGCTATTATATTAAGCCAATGTTTGGGGTTAGATATTCTTTCCCGCTTAAGTTCATCACGATATTCAGCAGATTCCCTTGCGCTAAAACATATAGAAGGTATATTCATCTCAACTATTGTAGATAAATATCCTTTTGCTACTATGAATGAATTTATAAGCGCACCTGTTACAAGCGAATTCCCTCTTTTTGAATTCATTCTGATACGATTTTCTGCATTATTTGCAAGTGTATTCCAATCTAAAATAGTTTTATAAAGATTTTTATTAGTTTTAAATGATTCAAGTTTTTTTACTAACTCTTCGTTTAATTTTTTATTGTAACCAAAGCTAAGACCGTTTTCTGTACTGTTAATTCTCATTTTTAATTCCCCTATGAACGGATTAAAACTTCTAAAAAAAATTTTTTGCTATTTTCTTAACAAAGATTTACAAATGGGTTTCAAATGGAATTTAGTGAAAAATTATTCATACCTTAAAGCGTCAATCGGATTTAAAAGAGAAGCCTTATAAGCAGGATAATACCCGAATCCTATGCCCACTAAGCCGGAAAAACCAAAAGAAAGCAATATAGGCGAAATTGTTATTACAATAGCAGTCCCAAACAACGCTCCAACCGTCAGTGCAATAATTATTCCCGCTATAATTCCTATAATTCCGCCAATAAGTGAAAGTACAAGTGCTTCAATAAGAAATTGCAATCTTATATCACTAGCTCTTGCGCCGATTGCCATTCTTATACCAATCTCCTTTGTTCTTTCAGTTACTGACACAAGCATAATGTTCATAATCCCTATTCCGCCAACAACTAAAGACACAGAAGCAATTGAAGCCAATAATATAGCAAAAGTTCTTACTGTAGACTTCATTTTTTCTTGAAATTCAGCAGAATTTCTTATCTCAAAATCATTTTCCTGTGTTTTTCCAAGTCCGTGTCTGGAACGCAAAATTTCTTCTATATCAGATTGAGCAATATTTGCGCTGTCTAAAGAGTCAGCTTGCGCTATTATTTGATTTACGGAACCCGGAAAATCAGTCCCGAAAACCTTTCTCTGTGCAGTGGTCAGAGGTATAAAAACTATATCGTCTTGATCCATAGGTCCTATTGTGCCTTTTGAAGCTAATGTACCTATTACTTTAAAAGGTACATTTCCTATTCGTATCATTTTTCCTATGGAATTTATATCTCCGAAAAGCTCAGACTCAACAGTAGAACCGATAATAGCAACTTTTGCGGCATTGTTGTCATCATCTTTTGTAAAACTTCGTCCTTCTTTTATTTCGTAATTTTTAATATACAAATAAGATTGTGTAATGCCGTATATTGTGGTTTGCCAGTTTTGGTTGCCGAACATGGTTTGCTTTGAAGAGCTCATAATCGGTGCAACTGCGTCTACTCCTCTGGCATTTTTTATAATTGCATCAGCATCTTTTACGCTTAATGTGGGTTTTGAACCCATTCCCATTGATACACCGCCGGTTTTTGCGGTAGCAGAGCGAATAGTTAAAATGTTGGAGCCCATAGATTCCATGTTTGCCTGTACTTGTTTGTTTGCGCCAGAACCTATCGCAAGCATAACAATTACTGCTCCGACACCTATAATTATACCCAGTGATGTTAGTGCTGAGCGCATTTTATTAACTTTTAGTGAATTTAATGCAATTTTTAATGTGGATTTAAAATCTATCATTAACCCGCCTATATCTGTTATTTTACTATGTTTCTCTGTTTCTTTGTTTTAACCATTCATCTTTTAATAAATCTGAAACAATTTGTCCGTCTTTAAATTTTATGATTCTTTTTGTATATTCCGCAATATCCGGTTCGTGAGTTACCAAAACAACGGTTTTGCCAAAATTTTTATTAAGATTAACAAAAAATTCCATTACATCAATACTTGTCCTTGTATCTAAATTACCGGTAGGTTCATCTGCAAGTATTAGCGGAGCATCATTAACAATTGCACGAGCAATCGCTACTCGCTGTTGTTGTCCTCCGGACATTTGGGACGGCATATTATTTTCTTTATTTTCTAATCCTACAATTTTCAAAGCTTCTCTGGCTCTTTTTAGCCTTTCTTCGTGTGAAAGCCCCTTATATATCATCGGCATACACACATTATCCAGCGCCGATGTTCTTGATATCAGGTTAAATCCTTGAAACACAAATCCGATTTTATTATTTCTTATATCTGATAATTGATTTGAATTTAGTGAAAAAACATCCACACCGTCTAAATAATATTCTCCGCTTGTCGGTTTGTCTAAAGTTCCTAACATATTCATGCAGGTTGATTTTCCGGAACCGGAAGTTCCCATAATGGCTACAAATTCACCTTCTTCTATGGAAAAAGAAACATCATTAAGTGCATAAAATTTTTCTTCGCCCATTTCATATATTTTTTTTACGTGTCTTACATCTATTAATTTTGTCATTTTAATTCCCTTAAAACGGCGGTCTTCCTCCGGAAGACGGCTTCTTTTTGCTTTTCGCGCCGAGAGTACTTATAATAACTTTATCTTTTTCCTGTATTTCATCTGATATAATTTGAGTTTTATTATCATCTGATAAACCTAATTTTACCTCGTATCTTACCGGTTCATTATTTTTTAGTATCCATACTCCTTGCGTTTCATACCTTTTGTTATTTTCTGCAGGTGAAAACTTGAGCGCCTTATTATCTACCACTAAAACGTCAGAGGCTTTATTTGTTATAACAGACACATTTGCACTCATTCCGGGAATTGCAAAGCCGTCTGTATTATCAACTGATATTATAACAGTGTACGTAACAACATTGTTTGTTGTTGTTGATGCCAAACGAACCTGCGTGACAGTGCCTATAAATTTCTCATTCGGATATCCGTCAAGGGTGTATTCCGCAAGCTGTCCAACTTTAATTTTACCTATATCGGCTTCTGAAACGCTAGTTTCTATTTGCATTTTTGTTAAATCTTCCGCAACTTCAAAAAGAGTAGGTGTGTTAAAACTAGCGGCAACTGTTTGTCCGACATCAACTGCGCGTGATATAACAGTTCCGTCTACGGGAGAAGTTATTTTGGAATACCCCAGATTTGTAAGATTATTATTTAATGTAGCTTGAGAAGCGTTCATTTCAGCTCTTGCAGCGGCTACGTCGGCTTGCGCTGCCAAATAATTTGAACGCGCAAGTTCTACATCATCTCTGGATACGTAGTTTTTGGAGTATAAATGTTCGTATCTTTTGTAATTATTCCTTTTGTATTCCAAATTAGCCTGAGCTTTTGCATAAGCTGCCTGTGCATTATTTAATTTTGCTGTTGATTGGTCAACATTTGACTGAAATAAACTAGGATCTAATTCTGCAAGTAATTGCCCTTTTTTTACTTGAGAATTGTAGTCAACATAAATTTTTGCAACAGTGCCGGACACTTGAGTACCTACTGCAATTGTGTTTATAGGTTTAATAGTGCCGGAAGCTTCAACATATTCGGTAATTGTTCCTTTAGTTATTTCTTTGGTAACATATTTTACGGAGCTGTTTTTTAACATCAAAACAGTTGAAATAATTGCTGTAATAATAAGTCCGATTATAATTAAGTATCGTTTTTTCATATTAACCTCGTTTTTATTTAAACTAAAGCTCCGTTGAATTATATTCATTATTCAAACCTAAGCCCATTGATTTTAAAAGCGTTTCTCTCGCGATATTGTATTTTAGCACGCTTTCAACAAAATTCAATTGCGCGTTGTTGTAGTTAGTAAGCGCATCCTGAAGTTCAACATAATTGTTTAGACCAACGCTGTATCTTCCGTCTGCAAGCTCAAAATTTTCTAAAGTTGCTTTAACTTTTGTGTTCATTAACGGAATTTTTCTTTCTAATTGGCGCATATTTATGTAGTTATCTTGAACTTCCCAATATATACTTGATTTAGAGATATTTACATTATGTTTGGCAATGTTCAGATAATTTTCACCTTCTTTTATCTGATAGTGAATACCGTATGGATTAACCGAGCCTAAATCAATTCCGGCTCCTACTTGAAGAGGACTTGAGTAAGAGTGTTCATCCTTATTATATGACCAAGTTAAGTTTGCATTTACTGATGGTGCATATTGCCGTTTAATAGCTTTTAAAGACTCTTCTTGAACTTTTACAAGCATCATGTCTGATTTTAAATCAGGCCTAAGCGAAAGCGCTTTATCAACGGCTTCTTGTCTGGTTAGTTTCAACGGATTTATTTTGTAATCTTGTATTATATCATTATGCTCTATTCCGGAAGACAAAAGGATTAAACCGTCTTCATTTTTTTTGATAGCGGGAGAAGGCGGTTTTGAATTATTTGCGGTGTCCATTTTCTTTTTGTAATCCGCCTTTAAAAAATCGAAACTTTCTGTGTTTGTAACAATAAACGGTTTATCTTCCTGATAAAACATTGAATCTTGCAAAGCAATTACAGAATTAAGAAGGTTATTTTGACCTTCTACCAGCTGAATTTTTGCATCAGCTAAATTAACCTCTGCGTTTACGATATCTATTTTTGATTTAAGTCCTTCTTCAAACATTGCCTTTGTACGTTCAAAGTTTAGAGTCTGTATTCGCACATTCTGCTCATAAATATCAAGATTTGCAAGTGCAGACAAAACTTTATAGTAATTTGTTCTGACTAAATATATAACTTCCAATGTTTCGTAATCGTGATCAAATTCTGCAGATTGTGTATCATATTTTGCCATATTTATTTTTGCGGTAGTTTTTCCGAAATCCCAAATAGTGTCTGAAACTCCGACATTAAAACCTAAAGCGTTATCATATGATCTTACAACGTGTGTTGCTTGATTGTTCTTATGGTACATGTTATATCCGACTGTAAATCTTGGAGCATAATTTGCACGAGCTTGGCCTATGCCGCTTCTGGATGCTTCTATTCTCTCTTTTGAAACCGATAGTTGAGGATTATGCTCAAGTGCGTATTTTACACAGTCATCTATAGTCAGAACCGTTATTTGATTAAACGGAATTTTAGGTTTTCCTTGTACAGGCGGTAAATTTATTTCTTGGACTTTTGACTTTTTGTTTTTAATTTTAGGTTTATTAGATTTTTTTAATCTTGAAAAAAATGTCTTTTTTGTTGGTGTTGATATTTGAGCAGTATTATCATCAGCATAAACACATAAAGTCAGGGAAAATATCCCCAGAAAAATACTTGTGAAAATTTTTTTTGACAAATTTATATTCAAAATTCACTATATCCTATTTTATAATATTATACTCTTGCCATTTTCTCTTGTAAAGAATTTGCGGAACCTTCATAACCTGCTCTGCCCATAAGTGCGTAAGTATAATTTTTTGCCTGCTCAACACCGGGTTGGTCATATGCGTTAATATTATATAATTCACCCGCTATTGCTGTTTCAACCTCAAATAAGTACAGGAGTTGAGCGATATTGTATTCATCAATTTTATCTATAGTAATTGTGACACTTGGTCGTTTATGGTCTGTAAGCGCAACTCTTGTTGAATCAGCTTCCGCATTAATAAGTTCATTAATAGTTTTTCCGCCTAAATATCCTATTCCGGTATATTCAAATATATTCGGGATTTTTAGTTCTTTGTCATACTCATTTACACGAATAAAAGTTACCAACTTATCATTAGGTCCTTCATTAAACAACTGCATCAGAGAGTGCTGATCAGTTGCACCTATTGCTTTAATTGGAGTGAGCCCTGTGTTAACTTTTTCACCGTTACGATTATATTCTTTTCCCAAAGATTCGGATATTAATTGTGAATACCAATCCGGAATATATTTAAGGCGATTTGAATAAGGCATAAGTACTGACAGTTTTTTCCCGCATTTGATGTCCATAAGGTACTGAATAAGTGCATATTGAGATGCAATATTTTGATTAATATCAGTATTTTTTAATTCTAAATCAATATCTTTAATACCGTTTATAATTTTATCAATATCTAATCCGACAAGAGCAAACGGAACAAGTCCGACAGAGGAAAATACAGAGAATCTTCCGCCGATATCGTCAGGAACATAAAATATCTTATATCCTTCCTGATCCGCAAGTTGTCTTAAAATCCCCATTTTTTTATCGGTTGTCGCTATGATATTTTTTCTGTAATCATCTCCCAGTTCCTGTTGTAAGAGATCTTTTATTATCATAAATTGTGACATT
>CAJOPY010000086.1 GCA_905236505.1 Candidatus Gastranaerophilales bacterium | reverse complement strand
TATTAAACGTGCTTACTTCATTTGTCGTAGGAAGAATTTTTTTTGCAAGAAGTTTTGCTTCTTCTAATGTTTTGACTTTTTGAAATTCGTTTATTCTTGCTATCATTTGTTCTGTTTTTTTCTTATTAATATCTTCGCTTTGCAAACTTTCTTGCATAGCACGCATTTGATATGTGTCAAATTCCATTGTTTTCCTTCTATTTCATGTCCGTTTTTAATAAATGCTCAAGCGGGGCTTTTACTAAATCATTTCTGCCGGATTCACTGCATATGTACAATGCGCATAATATTTGTGATGGACTCAATGGTGCACCTTGTTCCAATGCAGAATACAGACCAAGTCTTTCTTTTTCAGAAATATTTACGAATGAATCTTCTTTGTTTTTATACGTTCTAACCGTTTCAACCAATTCTTTTAATTGATGTTCATCGAGTGTTGAATAGAAAATGCGTCTTGTTACTTCAACAAGAGAATAGATTAGCTCATCTCTTTCATATTCAAGTTCCGGTATAAATTCCTTAATGTCTTCTTCTGATAATAAAACAGCAAGATCATCTGTAGTCAAGACTTTACCGTTATTAATCCTGTTAAGAATTTCACTGTATTTTACATACCTTGAGTCATTTATGTTCATTTTAGATAACAATTTTTCTATAAAGTTTTTAATGTTATCAACGGATTTTTCATAAACAATAGCATCAGCAGCAGCTTCGGCACGACGCGAATCAATATTGTATACTATCGTATCATTGTCATCTTCGGTTTGAACAAAACCGGTATTATTTGTGCCGCCTGCAACACTATTTGTTGCTCCGTATTCTGATTCTGTTTGAGTTTGAGTTCCTGTGTTATTAGTTTCACCAAAAACAGCACTACCGGTTGACGGGACTTCATCTTCAGATTGAATAGCTGAATCATTAGTTTCACCAAAGGTAACACTATAAACGCCTGTATCCACGTCATCTTCTGATTCAAAGCCCGCAGAATTGGATTCGTTTGATGTAACACTGTTTGTAGCTCCGTTTTCTGCTTCTTCTTGGGTTTCAATGGCACTATCATTAGTTTCACCAAAGGTAACACTATAAACGCCTGTATCCACGTCATCTTCTGATTCAAATGAAAAACATTTTACTATATCAGCTGTTGTATACTGAATTCCTTCATTGCTCAATTGTGTTTGGAAACCTTCAAGAAAAGATTTTAAGAACTCGGAATTATTACCGGATTCCAATACTTCTTGAATCTCTTCGGCAGATATTTCCCCTGCAATTAAAGCGTACAATTGATTTTCTGAATTTTCATACAAAGCGGCAAATGCCGAATTTTTATGGAAAAATTCAAGTTTATTTGCTACAGCTTCCAATAATTTATCCCATACTTTTTGTGACATATTAACAAAAGGGCAAGTTGGTTCTTCATTTAACGGGTAACGCACAAAACTACCTTTATTAAAGCTTATTGACCGTTTATTATTATTTTTATTTTTTGCTGATAAGTTATTTAAAAGTTTTAAATCGGCTTCAGTTAGCTCTTCACCTTTTGTTATTTTATCATACAATTTTGTAAGGTTATTATACTCTGAATTATTTATCATTGCGCCATTATGCTCATCAATGATTTCTTCTATTCGTCTTTCTATCATACTTATAACACTGCTGAAATCATTTTTTGATAAAGAGTAGTATGCACTTTCCATTACAACAGCATTTGCCATAAGTTTATACGTTACATCCGTAACAAATTTTTTGTCTTCATCACTTGTGGATTCTAAATTAATAATTCGGGACAGTGTGCGAATATCTTCCGCAACAAGTGTTGCACCTCGTTTTAATTTGTTGAGCAGCGAATTTACGCCTTGAACATTGTTTTCAGCAAGCGGCTCCAAAAGTTCTATGAATTTATTGTATTCAGTGCTGTCTATTTTGCAATTGCTGTAAGGAGAAGATTTAATCGCACTAATATCCTTTCCTAACGCTGTAATATAAACCGTTCCGTCTTCATCATCAGTTACTGTGACACCAATATTTTTTAATTCCTCAAAATCTTGCATTGTTGCACTGCCGTCTTTAACTTTGTTTAAAAGCTTGTTAATTGTATTTCTTAATTGAGCAGCATTTATAAACCCGCAATCCGGTTTCATTGCGTATTGTTTAACTTTATCGTTAACTGTTTCCGCCTCTGTAAAGTATTTTGTTATTAACTCTTCCGAAAATTTGTAATAACTTTTTAAATTACTTGCCGTATAAGTTGTTTGAGTTTTATTATCGGTTTGTGATTCAGCAGCTTGCTTGCTGCAAGAAATTTTATAGGATTTATTCCTGTATTGAAAACTTACTACTATAAAACCATCATTTTCTGATTCGGTAAAATTAGTAACTCCTTTGTTAGAAAGCCCTTCTTTTAATTCAGAAACAACCAAATTGCCTTGTTTAAATTTTTCAATAAGAACATCAAAACTGAGGTCTTTTGCACTAAGAGTTGCACTTCCTGCGTATTCGCAACTTCCGGCATAGCTGCCAGAACCTGCGTAAGCAGCTGAACCGGCATAAGTAGTTGAACCTGTGTATTCTGCCGAGCCGTTTTGGAGATAAACTCTATTCTTACCCTGCGTATATTCCGCAGTTCTTCCGTCGCTATAGTATCTGTAGTTTGTTATGTCCATATTTTCTCCTGAGTAATATTACATTTATAATAACGACATTTTTTTGTAAAACTTTAGAAGTTACTAAAAAATCTTTACATAACTTAACATAAATCTTGCAATAAAATAAATCTTGGGAGTAAATGAAGTTTGACTTAACGCTAAAACTACAAATCTTGCCGTTTTAGACATTGTTTTTTTGTCTTTAATATTGTATTATACAGTTTGTAGGAAGAGGTTTATATGGAATATATTAATACAGATTTATGCGTTAGACTTCTGGCGGCTGTTATTCTCGGCTTTTTATTGGGTTTGGAAAGAGAACTTACAAATAAATATGCCGGATTAAGAACTCATATATTGGTGTGTTTGGGCGCTTGTGTATTTACAATTTTATCAATATACGGATTTCCCACATTTGCAGACGGTGATAATGTAATAATTACCCAAGCGACAGGAGTTCGTGATACAGCACGTATAGCGGCACAAATAGTTACCGGTATCGGTTTTATCGGCGCGGGTACAGTGCTAAGAAATGGCCCTATGGTATTCGGACTTACGACTGCCGCAACTTTGTGGATTGCTGCAAGTATCGGTATGGCTTGCGGGTGCGGTATGTATGACGTTGCAGTCGTTGCAACAGTAATTAGTGTTGCGGTTTTAACCATAATAAGAGTCTTTGAACGTCAATTTATTCCTAATAACGTTAAAAATGTAAAAAGGTATAAATTGTCAGTTTACTGTAACAGTACCGATGTGAAAATGGTTTATGACTATATTACTTCTAAGGTAGATGTTGTTTCCGATTTCGTATCAAAAAAATTGATTGAAAACTCAACCAAATCAAGAATAACAACTTCATTTGAAATATGTAATAAAAAATTAATAGATGAAATATATGAATCATTATCTTCAATAGAGGGTGCTGATTCAATATCTTTGCAGGAATTAAATGATTAAAGAACCTACAAAAGTAAAAAAAACAGATAAAAAAGAGAGTTTTATGAAAGATTTGCTTTCATACGGAAGAACTGCAGCATTTTCTTTTCTGTTTGCTCTTGTTTTTACTTTAGTGTTGTCATTTCAGGCAAGAAGTGAAATGATAAAAAACTTATACATTGCAAAAAATCAAAAACATATTATAGAACAGCAGCTTGCAAAGCAAATTACTGAGCAATCAAATTTAACGGAGTCGCTTGCGACAAAACCTTATTCCGTATGTATGCAAGTCGGTGATTTATATGAAGCGGCAGCAAACTTTGAAAAAGCCGAGTATGCTTATAAACTTGCAACAGAAAGAGCAAAAAGCGGGAATTATAAACCATATTATAAACTTGTAACCGTGCTTGCTACTCAGGAAAAATTTTCGGAAGCTGAAGATATAATAAATTCAATTTATGATATCAGTAATAAAGATTTAATAAAATTCAAAACCAGATCATATATTGTTATCGGGGATAAGTATTATTCAATAGGAAAGTTTTTAAAGGCAGCTTCGTCATATGAAAGAGCAAATTATTATTACACAAGATTCAAAAAACAGGACAAAGTTGTTGCTGACTCTATAAAAAACCGTATAATAAATTCTTATGTAAAAGCGGCTGATATAATTGTTAAAAACGGGTATAATACTGATGCCGTAAGATTTTTGAAAAAAGCTGCCGATTTAGACCCGAATAATTTTAGTATACAGTACAAACTGGCGGTAATTTATGCGGATTTGGATCCTTTAAAATCAGTTGAATATTTTGAACCGCTTTTGGAAAAAATGCCTCAGGATATAGATTATGAAACGTATAACAGAGTGTTAATGAAAGCTGCTAATATTGCTGACTTACAAGGGGATTCAATAAAGGCAAAATATTACAGATACAGAATTCATACAATAGATCTTTTTATTAATAATAAAGTTGTTTATAAAAATGATTTTGACGTTTTTTTGAATTCATTAAATGTAAAGAAAGTATTATTCAGTTATAAAATCAAACTAAGTTTGAAGTTGAGGAATGATTCAGCGTATGACATTTATAAGATGAAAGCTGACGTTGTATTAAAACAAGGTGAAAAAATAAAAGAAGTTGTTACTTTGGATATAGTTAATAAAAATGCTCCTTTGTATTCAAACGGTTCGGAAACTAAGCCTTATGATATTGTAATCGGTAAAAATATATTTACCAAACGTGAACTTGAAAATTATGTAATTGAAATATATTTGTACAAAGACAAAAAATATAAGACATTCATAAAATCATACAGTATTCCGATAAAAAATTTCAAAGAAAAAGATGTTATACAAGATTATCTGGAATAAGTAAATTTAACTTTCACTTGTAATCAATTTAGGCGCGGAGTTAAGAAGTATTTTGGTATATTCCGCTTTTGGGTAATTAAATACGGAAAATGTGTCATTTTCTTCAACGAGTTTTCCCATATACATAATCCCCACTCTGTCAGCTAAGTATCGTATAACATTCAAATCATGAGAGATAAACAGAATTGTTAAATTTCTTTGTTTTTTTAAATCTCTGAATAAATTAATAATTTGTGCTTGAATACTTGCATCTAAAGCGCTCACAGGTTCATCCGCGATGAGAAACTCCGGATTTAAAATAATAGCTCTTGCTATTGCAATTCTTTGTCTTTGTCCTCCGGAAAATTCGTGAGGATATAATTTTAAGGATGATTCTTGTAATCCTACATCGCTTATTGTTTTAATAATTATATCTTTTTTTTCTGATTTTGAATATTTGGTATTAATATCTAAAGGCTCTTTTAATATTTCACCTATTTTCATTTTTGGATTTAGACTGGAATACGGGTTTTGAAAAACCATTTGAACTTTTTGAGGGTAAATTCTTTGCTCTTCTTTTGTTTGATTATGTATGGATTTACCGTTAAATAAAACATCACCGGAAAACGGTTTTATTAATTTTGTTAAAACTTTTGCAACGGTTGTTTTTCCGCAGCCGGACTCTCCTGCCAGCGCATAAATTTCTCCTTTGTTTATATAAAACGAAATATCGTTAACAGCTCTCATTTTGTTATTTTGATTACCGGATGTTGAATATTCAACCGATAAATTTTTTACTTGCAATAAATTATCCATAAGTTTATTTTATCATCTTTTTTTTCGTAATAGAATATATAGTCAGGTTATTTTATGCTAAAATGCTTGCAGCAAAATATAAAAGTCAGGAGTAAAAATGGTAAATTTTTTCAGAAGATATGTCGGTATTAAAAACGTAATATTTTTTATTATAGCGATATTATTTTTAATCTTTATTGCAAAAATAAAAGACATCGCAATTTTGTTTTTTGCATCATTTGTAATATCTTGTTCGCTTAATCCGCTTGTAGATAAACTTGAAAACAGAATGAATCGCCCGCTCGCATCAACAATAGTGCTTTTGGGGAGTTTAGCTGGAATTTTCGTATTTTTGGTTCCGCTTTTTTATATGGGCGCAAAACAGATATCTTCATTTATTCAACTCATTCCGGAGCATCTAACAAACTTAAAAGCTTTTTTGATTAATTTGCCGTTTTTGTCCGGTACAAACATAAAAGATTTGGATATCGGAGATGTTGTATCTTCCGCAACAGGATTTACATCAAATGTCTTAAGCAGTTCTCTGACGTTTAGTAAGGGGATTTTTTCCGGGATTATATATTTACTTGCCGCTTGTATAATTATATATTATTTTATGGCGGATAAAAATGAGGTCAAAAAAGGATATTTAAGCTTATTTCCTAATTCCTTAAAAGAGCGTGCGGAAGAAATTACCGATACAATATCTCAAAAAATCGGCGGATATGTGGTTGCGCAAATTGTAACAATGGGCAGTGTAGGTTTGATTACAATGCTGGGGCTGATGATATTAAGAGTTGATTATGCTGTTTTACTTGGCTTAATGTCGGCGGTTTTTGATATTATACCGGTAGTCGGACCTGCGGTAGCCTTTGTGATTATAATGCTTATGGTATATAAATTGGGTGCTTTAAAAATCGGGCTTGTAATATTGGTATTTGCATTGGCTCAATGGGCGGAAAATAATTTGGTAAGACCTTATATTTTCAGCAAATTTCTGGACTTACACCCTCTTATTATATACTTTTTTCTCTTTGTAACCGCTCAATATTTGGGAGTTATAGGGGTAATTTTTGCTCCCGCGATTGCAGCAACAGTTTGCGTACTGATAGAAGAACTTTATATTAAGAGTATTAATTAGTTATGAAACTTTATACACCAAATACAGGAGATTATAATTTAGTAATGGCATATCCTTCAAAAGAAGAATTTGCACTTTCTTCACTCGGGTATTTGTGGTTATATAAAATTGCCGACACATTTGATGGTATAAATGTGTTAGGGGTTAGTACCGATAAAAATAATATAAATAAGTCAGATACCGATGCAGCAGCTTTTTCTATTTCGTATGATTTTGATTTTATGGGAGTTTTAAGCATTCTAAAAAATGCGGATATTCCTTTTACGGCGAAAGAACGAACTGAAGAAGAGCCGATAATATTTGCCGGCGGACCGGTGATTACTACAAATCCTCTGCCATATCAGGATTTTTTTGATTTTATGATTATGGGTGACGGAGAAGAAACTTTTCCAAAAGTATTAGAGTGTTTATGCCAAAAGTATTCCAAAAAAGAAACAATAGAAAAACTTTCTGAAATAGAAGGAATTTATATCCCGAATAAAACCGCAAAAATTGCGCATTCTGAATTAAAAGAAGTAATTTATACACCTATATTATCCGAAAATAGCTATTTTAAAAATACTTTTATAATAGAAATTGCAAGAGGGTGTATGAACAGATGTGCTTTTTGTACAGCTTCTTATTTAAATTGGCCGTACAGATATTATGATTATGACAAAATAATTCAAACAATAGATTTCGGACTTAATTATACCGATAAAATCGCACTTTTGGGAGCACAGGTATCATCACACCCGAGATTCTATGATATTTTAAACTTTATTAATAATATTATGGATAACGGGAGAACAATTGAACTTGGTATATCTTCACTGAGAGTAGATGCCATAAGTCCTATGCTTGTTAAAACACTCGTAAAAGGCGGACAAAAAAATTCAACAATAGCAATAGAAGCTGCAAGTGAACGACTAAGGAGATTTATAAATAAAAATATAACGGAAGAACAAATATTAAATGCAATACAAGTGTCAAAAGAAAACGGTCTAAAAGGACTAAAAATATATTCAATGATAGGAATTCCGACAGAAACAGATGATGATATAAACGAATTTATCAGATTGGCAAAAACTATAAAAACTCAAAATAAAGGATTTAATCTAGAATTTTCGTTTTCATCATTTGTTCCTAAACCGCAGACTCCTTTTCAGTTTCAAAGACGAGAAGATACCAAAAGCATAGAAAACAAACAAAATTACCTGAGGAAAAATTTGGCAAAAATCGGTATACCGTCTAAATTTTCCAGCGCAAAGTGGGATTATTGGCAAACCGTTCTCTCCAGAGGAGATGAAACTTTAAACCCTATGCTTACTGAAGTATTCAATAACGGCGGGAATTTAAGTTCTTATAAAAAAGCT
Source organism: Candidatus Gastranaerophilales bacterium (assembly GCA_905236505.1). Taxonomy (GTDB): domain Bacteria; phylum Cyanobacteriota; class Vampirovibrionia; order Gastranaerophilales; family Gastranaerophilaceae; genus CAG-196. The sequence continues at coordinate 1,024 of CAJOPY010000086.1, read as the reverse complement.
TCATTAAAATATAATATTGACTTAGACAAATTTATAAATGAAACAGACTATTTGAACAATAAGTTGTATAAAAACATATCTTCAAATATCTCAAAAGATAATTTGATTAATGAGTACAAACGCTTGGCAAAAAAAGTGTAAATTTTTATTAAGAATATGTCAATTTTGGATATTCATAGGTTTTAGTAGAAGAGAAGGAAGTTTGTATGTCATACGAAACCGGAATAATTCAAAACTATAAAAATGGTTATGTGCAGATAGAAGCAAAACCTCAAAACGGCAATAATAGGTACTTTATACTGCCTCAAAAATTTGTACCAGCCTTTTCCCGTTCGTTAAATGAACATTCAAAAAATACTGAAAAAAAACAAAAAATATCAATGTTTTTATCAATATTTACAGGGTGTATTGGTGCAGCAATATTTACAAGAAACATAAATAACGTTTTAAATAAAATGATGATACAAATTGCATCAGGTGTAAGCTTGGCGACAGTTGCATCAATAGGAGTAAACGAATATTCAAAAAATAAAGAGAGTGAACTGATTAAAAAGTATAGAGCAAAAGAATTGCACTATGTTGTTTAACAAAAACATTAAAAAAGCGGATTGTCGGCAGAGTGCGGAGCTTGTTTGCGTGAGTAAACAACGAAGACACGTCTATCGCCGACAACCAAACAAAAGGGCTTAATATCCTCTTAAATAATATATTTACCCCTGAACGTTAGAATACTTGTCTTGGATTTGCTCCACGCTCAGAAAGCTGCGCTTTTAAACCTTACGGTTTAGCCGCTCCGTTTCTTCGCTATCCGGACTAACTCACTAAAATTGATGATGTTCATGTCGTCCGTCCGTAAATCCGCCGAACTCCTTAAAAGAATTCTCGCTATCAAAACTTCCAAATAAAAAAGGAAGTAACAAAAGTCACTTCCTTTTTTATGGTGGGCGTTAGAAGACTGTATCGGATTATTGCTTTACACTCCGCAGTCGCTCACTGCAATTTGCTAACGCAAATTTTTGTTCGC
>CAJOPY010000085.1 GCA_905236505.1 Candidatus Gastranaerophilales bacterium | reverse complement strand
AGTCTGCAAAACTTACGTGCTTTATCCGTACTTTCTGCATTTTCATAGTTTGCTAAGTTCCAATTGCTGTCATTGTACTTAGATGCAGGGAATGAAGTGTCTGCAAATCCTACTTTTGCACCATTCGGGTACTCATCTTCATCTTGAATTAATGCTTTAACATTCATGCTTAAATTCATATAAGCTTTTTTTAATTTTATTTGTTCTTCGTTTGGTCTTGCGTTATTTAAAAGTGTCGGTATAGCAACAGCTGCAATTATTGCAATTGTGCTTAAAGTCATCAATAACTCCGCAAGTGTAAACCCAAATTTTTTCTTCATACAGCAATCCTCTTTATATAAATATTATACAATAACGAATATTAATGTACAAGAGATTATTTCTTATGTAAAAACAAATATTATTTTGGTATAATATTTTTATGAAATATGCGCTTGTTTTGGTGAACATAAAAGGATTGGGAGTAAAAACTTTTAGTTATCTTATACCTGACGATATGAAAAATATTATTCAAATCGGGCAGGCTGTTCTTGTTCCTTTCGGCCGTCAGGGGCTTATAAATGCTTTCGTTGTCGGATTTTCGGATTATATTTCCGGTGATTTCAGGGTAAAAAAAATAAACAAAATTATAGATGAAACTCCGCTTTTTTCCATAAAATATTTAAAACTTTTAGAATGGGTTGCAAATTATTATTGTACAGATTTTGTAACAGTGTTAAATGCCGCGCTTCCTATGAAACTTATTGAAAAAAATGCCAAATATGAACTTGCCGTTTCATATTTAAACGATTGCGGCGAAAATTTAACAAAAAGGCAAAAAGAAATTTTATATGAACTAAAAAATACAGGAAAAATGTCATTAATAGAATTTGAAGAAAAAGTAAAAACAACTCGTTCAACAATGAAAAAGCTTAAAGAATTAGGATGTGTAAATATAACGGAAGAATATATATACAGAAATCCTCTGTCAGTATTTCAAGATGTTAAAACGGAGCCTCTTTACGAACTAAAAGGAGAACAAGTTACTGCCTATGAGGGAATAAAATCAAAATTAAAATCTCCAAATCCGATTCTTCTGCATGGTGTTACCGCGTCAGGAAAAACCGAAGTTTATTTTAAACTCATAAAAGACGTTATAGATTCAGGTAAAAATGTCTTGTTTTTGGCGCCGGAAATCGCACTTGCTTCACAACTTACAAAAAGACTCGCACGAAAATTCGGAATTAATGATGTTGCAATTTGGCACAGTTCTATATCCGACGGTGAAAAATATGATGTTTGGCAAAGGCTGTATAAAAATGAAATAAGAATTTTAGCTGGAGCACGTTCAGCCGTATTTGCTCCGCTTCAAAATATCGGACTTATCATCATTGATGAAGAGCACGAAGGAGCCTATAAACAAACAAATCCGGCTCCGAGATATGATGCACGTGTAGTGGCAAAAAGACTTGCTCAATTCCATCAGGCACCCCTGCTTTTAGGTTCGGCTACACCTGATGTTTCAACGTATTATTACGCTACAAATAATAACAATCTTTTTGAAATGAAAAAAAGATTTAATAATTCACCCCTTGCGAAACCTCAAGTTATAAATATGCAGGAATACGGTAAAGCTTCGTATAAAGGAATTATCTCAAAACCGCTTCAGACTGAGATCTCAGAAACTTTAGAAAGGGGACAACAAGTAGTACTTCTTATGAACAGAAGAGGATATTCAACTTATACTCAGTGCAAAGCTTGCGGAACGGTTATAGAGTGTCCTGATTGTTCAATTCCGATGATTTGGCATACAAGTATAAAAAAACTTAAATGTCATTATTGTAATAAAGAACTTTCTTTTCCGGAATTTTGTCCGTCTTGCGGAAGTGATGCTCTCTCCACATCCGGTGTGGGTACTCAAAAAATAGAACTTTTGATAAAAGAATTGTACCCCAATGCAAAAGTAGAGCGGATAGACAGTGATATTTTAACAAGAAAAAATGCTCATATTGAGCTGCTTAATAAATTCCAGAAAAAAGAAATAGATATTTTGGTCGGAACTCAAATGATAGCCAAAGGACTTGATAATCCGAATGTCACACTGGTAGGTGTTCTAAGCGCAGACTCAGGATTTAATGTTCCTGATTATCGGGCGTCAGAACGAGGGTTTCAACTTCTTACACAAGTTGCAGGAAGAGCCGGCAGAGGAGAATTTAAGGGAAAAGTTTTATTTCAAACGTATAATCCTGATTATTACGCTTTCCAAACAGCCAAATCGCAAGATTACGAAAAATTTTTTGAAACAGAAATAAAATCCCGTCAGGAATTTGATTATCCGCCTTTTAGTCAAATTATAAGACTTATAATATCATCGGATAACAATTTCCGTGCTGAAAAATCTGCAATGGAAATAGCTCTGAGGTTAAATACAATGACTGAAAAATTCGGTTTCAGCGAATATTTGGAAACACTCGGGCCGACTCCTTGCGTTATAGAAAAAATTAACGGATTTTATCGTTTTCAAATTATTATAAAAAATAAATTGACTCAAAAAGGTCATGATTTTGTTTCAAAATTTTTAGGAAAAATAACGATGCCAAAAGATATCCGCCTTGCAATAGATGTTGATCCTCTGGATATTTTATAAAAACTCTGTTTTTTTTGTTAAGTTTTGTAAACAAAAAAAGAGTTTGTGAAATTTGGAATTTTTATTTGACTTTATATATATGTAAGTTATTTTAAAAAGGAAAAAAAATGAAAGCATCATATTGTACAGGTAATGAAGAAACAACAAATTGCGCAAAGTTAATCGGAATGGCAACTCAACATCGCAATAACGGAGTGTTGTTATCTCATGAAAATTCACTATTATCTTCAAACGACAATTGTTTAGACGTTTGCAGTTTTCTTTCGGATCCGACAGACGCAGCGATTGTAGCTTTTTGTAAAAGTTCCGAATGTGCAGGAGCTATTGCATTTGAAGGAAGTGAATGTGCCGGTATCGTAGCTTTTGCAGGCGGTGATACTTGCGGTTCGGTAGCATCATCTTCCGGAAGTTCCTGCGGAGGCGGAGGATGCAGTTATTCTTGCTAATCAACTATAATTATATATTCAGACCGGATTTTATCCGGTTTTTTTTTGCCTGAAATTTCCGAATTTTTTTGCGAAAAAATCTTTTAAGAGTGTTTATGATTAATATGTTGTCAAAAATAAATGTAAATGTTAGTATATGATAGGGGATTGGGAGATTAGAGATGAGTTATGAAGAACCTTTTGATATAATAACATTTTTAAAAAAAGCGGTAGAATCAGGTGCATCAGATGAACATTTAAAAGTAGGATATTCACCTTTTGTACGAAAGAACGGTTTTGTTTTAAAAACAAAACAGCCGGTTTTAACAAAAGAAGAGTTGGATAGTGCAATAGTTGAGATTGCTCCTATTTCAATAAGAGAACAAATTCTTACACTAACGGACGTTGATTTTATGTATGAAATTAAAGGCTGTTCCAGATTTAGAGTTAATTATAACAGACAACTCGGCATGCCTGGATTGGTTGTAAGAAATATTCCGTATCAAATTCCTAAGTTAAAGGAGCTTTCTCTTCCGGACGTGTTATATTCTTTTGTTGAATATCCAAACGGTATAATTTTGGTGACAGGTCCGACCGGAAGCGGCAAATCTACTACAATTGCTTCATTGGTTGATCAAATTAATAATAATTCGTCAAAACATATAATAACTATAGAGGATCCTATTGAATATATATATGATTGTAAAAACGGAATTGTTTCTCAGCGTCAGGTAGGTGTTGATACAAGAAGCTTTACAGACGGTATCAAATATGCTCTTCGTCAAGATCCTGATGTTATATTTATAGGTGAAATCAGAGATAAAGACACAATGGAAGCTGCTCTTAAAGCTTCCGAAACCGGTCATTTGGTGTTAACCACTCTGCATACAAATGATGCGGTGCAAACTATAAACAGAATAGTTAATATGTTTGATGAATCAAACAGGCATCTTATAAGAAAACAATTATCCGAAACATTAAGAGCTACAATTGCACAGAAACTTGTTTATTCAAAACAAAACGATAAAAGATATCCGGCATGCGAAATTATGGTTGTGACACCGACAATTAAAGACTATATAGTAAAAGATAATATAGAAGAAATATATGAACTTATTAACGATAATACAATTGATAATATGATATCTATGAATACATCCTTAGCGCTATTGACAGAGAGAGGGTGCATAACTGAAGAGGAAGCAATACAGGCTTCAAATGATGCTCAGGAATTGGAAAAGATGTTTAGAGGAATTTATCAGGGAACTAAGACCTACTATGAATAACTATGTAACTGAGGCAATAAATCTAAAATCATATAATTTAAATGATGCAGATAAAATTATTGTGATGTATTCAAAAGAAAACGGCTTAATAAAAGGAGTTGCAAAAGGTATAAAAAAACCGAAAAGCAAACTCGGAGCAAGAATGGATTTACTTGTTGCAAATACAATTCAGCTTCTTAAGGGGCGTTCTATGGATACAATTATACAGGCACAGACTGTAAATCACTTCAGAAAAACCCGTGAAGATATTGATAAACTTACACTGTCATCATATATAAGTGAAGTTGTTATGAATTTTGGTGAAGGTTCAGAATCCGCATCAAAAGATATATATGAGCTTTTATATAAAGCATTGAATAAAGTTTCGGACTCCGTTACAAAAAAAGACATGCTTATAGCTGTTATAAAATTTCAATTAAAAATGTTATTAATAATGGGTTTTTGTGTGGAATTAGACAGTTGTTTATGCTGCGGAGAAAGAATTATAAATGAAGATATGTATTTTTCAACAAAAATGGGCGGAGTTGTTTGTAAAGATTGTTGTAAACCGCTTGGAATAACTCTAAAAATGCATCATAAAATCAGGGATTTTTTACAAGCAATGCTCCAGTTTGATTTTGATTATGAGAGCGAATACGATAAAAAAGCTACCGAAAAAGTTTGTGAAGTTTGTTTTGATTTATTGGATGAATACATAAAAACTCATACAAATAAACGTCAAAAATCAGCAAAAATAATAAAGGAGCTTGCATGAAACAGTTAAGAATAGGACATTTATACCCAAAATTGTTAAATATATACGGAGATGGCGGAAACATTTTGGCGTTAAAGAAACGTTATGAGTGGAGAGGCGGAGAAGTAATTGTTAATGAAATAAATTCAGGAGAAAGTATATCTCAAAATGATATTTATTTTATCGGCGGAGGACAGGACAAACAGCAAATAGAAGTTTCGCGTGAACTTTTAGCGAATAAAGAATTTCTGATAAGTGAACGTGACAGAGGTGCTGTATTTTTAGGTATATGCGGTGGATATCAACTGTTTGGACATTATTACCAACCCCATAACGGAGAAAAACTCTTAGGTATAAGTCTTATAGATGCATATACAGTAGCCGGAAAGGAACGCTTTATAGGTAATGTAACGGCGGAAACAGAATTATTCGGTAAAAAAATGACATTGGTAGGATTTGAAAATCACAGCGGATTAACTTATTTGCAAGGCGAAACAAAACCGCTGGGAAAAATTTTGATAGGAAATGGCAATAACGGAGCTGATAAAACAGAGGGCGGACATTTTAAAAATGTATTCGGAACATATTTACACGGTTCATTTTTGCCCAAAAATCCTGAATTTACAGACTGTCTTTTAGAACTTGCCACGAATGAAAAGCTTGAACCTTTGGACGATAAAACTGAAAAAAATGCACACGATGCCTTAATAGGTAAATCTTACTAATTGATTTTTGTTTTTGTGATACAATACGCTTATGAGAACGATAGCTTTTATATTCGGAACCCGTCCCGAGATAATAAAACTTGCTCCGGTAATACTTGAATTAAAAAAATATACAAGTGATTACAAGGTTCTTATTGTTAATACCGAACAGCAAAAGGAACTTTCAAACCAAACTCTTGCATATTTCGGATTAAAGGCGGATTATAATCTTGATTGTATGAGAGAAAACCAATCATTATCTTCTGTGCAAGCAAGAATTTTAACTTCATTGGATAGTGTATATAGTGAAAACAGTATAAATGCTACAATAGTTCAAGGTGATACGATGACTGTTTTATGCGGAGCTTTAACAAGTTTTTATCACAAAATACCAGTATTTCATGTTGAAGCGGGACTTAGGTCGTATGATATATACGAACCATTTCCGGAAGAAGTTATGCGCCAAATGACTTCAAGAGTTGCAGATATTCATTTTGCACCGACAAATGTAAATAAAAATGCGCTGATAAAAGAAGGAATAGCTGAAAATAAAATACATGTAGTCGGAAATACAGTTATTGATGCACTTTTTTGCTTGTCAAAAGAGGTTTTGGAAGAATCGCGACAATTCTTTGTTAATAAAGGAATAGAGATTAATGATAAACTTATTCTTATAACTGCTCACAGGCGAGAAAATCATGGTGAAAGGATAGATAAAATAATAAAAGCGATATCATTTTTAGCTGAAAAATATTCTGATCACACGTTTGTTATTCCTGTTCACCCAAATCCTAATGTACACGATAAAATACATTCGCGATTAGGAAATTTTGACAATATACATCTTCTTAGTCCTTTAGATTATCCTAATTTGGTTTATTTGATGAAAAATTCAAAATTGATTCTTACTGATTCCGGCGGTATTCAGGAAGAAGCTCCGTCATTCGCATGTCCGACGCTTGTAATGAGATATGAAACAGAAAGAAAAGAAGGTATAGAATCAGGTGTGTCAAAGCTGGTCGGTGCGGATTATGAAAAAATAATAACAGAGAGCGAAAAAATACTACAACTTTCTAAAGAAAAATCAAGACTAATATCTAAAAACCCATATGGTGACGGTCTTTCTTCAAAAAGAATAGAAGCAATCATACGTGAATATTTTCATTAACAATAAAACAAAAATTTGTGCTAAAATGTTTTTATGGCAATTATTTCAGATAATGAAAATATAAATTTAGGGATAAAAAAGAATTCTTCGGTAAAAAAGAATCCTATGATAAAACCTGAGAATAATGAGTATGATAAAACATATGAAAACAGTATAAGACCGAAAGACTTTGATAATTATATAGGTCAAAGTGCACTAAAAGAAACTTTAAAAATTACTCTTGAAGCTGCAAAATTGCGCGAAAAACCTTTGGATCATATGCTGTTTTACGGACCTCCCGGACTTGGAAAAACCACAATAGCAGGGGTCATTGCCTCACAAATGGGTGTGGAAATCCGAATAACTTCAGCTCCGTCACTTGAAAGGCCCAGAGATATTATAGGAATATTAATGTCGCTAAAAGGCGGAGAAATATTATTTATAGATGAAATTCACAGACTTAACAAAGTCGCAGAAGAGATTCTTTATCCTGCAATGGAAGATTTTACTTTAGATATGACAACCGGAAAGAGCCAAACTGCAAAAACATTAAGAGTACCTCTTCCAAAGTTTACCCTTATAGGAGCAACAACAAAAGCAGGTGAACTTTCAGGTCCGCTGCGTGACAGATTCGGTATTATACACAGACTGGAATTTTATACAATAAGAGAATTAACTCAAGTAGTAATGAGAACTGCGGGGATTTTGGATATAAAAATTAATGAACAAGGTGCTGAGGCAATTGCAAAGCGTTCAAGAGGAACACCAAGAATTGCAAATAGGCTTGTAAAAAGGGTTTCTGATTTCGCGATTGTAAAATATGACGGTATTATAACAGAAGATGTTGCAAATAAATCGTTGGATATATTGAAGATAGATGAATTTGGTTTGGATACAACAGACAGAGCTTTGTTGGATTTAATAATAAATAAATATGACGGCGGACCTGTCGGTATAGAAACTATAGCAGCTGCATTAAGCGAAGATGTGCGAACCATAGAAGATGTATGTGAACCGTATTTGCTGCAAGCGGGACTTCTGCAGAGAACACCGAGAGGAAGAAAAGTTTCTCCTGAAGGATATAGACATTTGGGAATGAAAATGCCATCAGAGCAGCAAACATTATTTTAATAACTTTAATTTTTAAATATAAAAATTGGAAGTAAATTAAACAAATAACATATATTTTTGTTCTCGTGTTCTTTTATTTTTGCAATAGGTATTTTACCGAAGTAAATTATTCTTTTGGTTATATATTTATATTTTTCTTTAATAAAAATATTATTCATTTTGAAAAATTCAATAATGTATTTGTGTGCATTATATGAATCCAGTTGTTTTTTATTATCTTGTATGTTTTTGACAATAGATTTATTATTAACCCTGTAATAATAATTAGTATTAGGAACAGTTACTAATTTGTCTGATTTTTTAATAACTTCCGGTGTCCAAAAAACATCTTCAAAAAAAATTCCGGGCTTAAATTTAATGTCTTTTATCAAGGACGTTTTATATAATTTATTCCAAACATAACAATTTTCAGGAATATTACAAATTCGTAATTTATCAGTCAATTTGGTATATACCTTTTCTTTTTTATAACATATGCGATATTTTTTATTGTATATTCGCCATCTAATGATTGAAGTTGCCGCAATGTCAGCTTTATTCTTTGTTATTGATTCATATAGTTTTTCAATATAATTTTCTTCAATCCAATCATCTGCGTCTACAAAAGCAATATATTTTCCTTTTGCATTTTGTATACCTACATTTCTGGCAACAGATGGTCCGGAATTTTTTTGTCTTATAATTTCTATTCTTTTATCAAGATCTTTAAATGTGTAAAGTATTGGAGTGCTAAAATCATCAGAGCCATCGTCAACAATAATGATTTCTATATCCTTAAAAGATTGTTCAATGATTGAAAGGATACATTTTTCTATATATGCTTCCGCATTAAAGACAGGTACAATGACGGAAACTATTGGGTTTTCTGTTTTTGTTTTCTGACAAAGATGATTATAGTTTATTCTAATTTCATTTATATATTCAGTAAATTCTCCCATAAATCCTCCTATAAAAATTATACATGACATTAAATAGCATAAATACAATTTTGTCAATATCACTTATGCTCTTTTATGTCATTATTTCAAAAATAGACATGCCTTATAATGTCATAAGGAGCAATTATGAATTCTTTAAAAATATGTTTCGGACGACGTCTTAAACAAATAAGAAAAAGCAAAAAGTATACGCAGGAGCAACTTGCGGAAAGTGTAGATATAAATTTGCGCCAAATGGCACGTATAGAAGCAGGAGAGAGTTTTGTTACCGCAGAAACATTGCAAAAAATCTGCAATGTATTGAATGTTACTCCTGATAATTTGTTCCGTTTTGCTTTATATCAAGATATACAGAACAAAAATTATACAGAGCTTTTAGAAAAAATTGAAGCAATTTCTTCTGATAGTAATAAAATAGAATTTATGAATTTAGCATTATCTTCTCTTAATGATAAGGATTCTCTTGAGAAACTAAAGATTTTAATAAAAGGAATGGAATTAAATATATAGTAGCAAGCAATTGTTATATCTGTAACATGGACACAGAAATTAAAATATTGTAAAATTATAATATAATAAGGATTTGTATTTTAACTTTATAAGGGGAGTGTATGAAAAAAATTTTTATAATTTTTGCTTTCTTTCTATTAACGCTTGGTGTTTTTGCAGATGAGCCAAAAATATTGCCGTCTGTTACCGGAGTTGTTAAAAGTATAGAATACGAAAATCCTGATAATGATTTATCACAAGCGAAGCAAATTGTTCAAATAAAATTGCTTGAGGGTGAAAATAGAGGAGATGTAGTTGTTACAGAAAATTTAATAACAGGAAATCCGTATTATGATATAAATTTAAAAAACGGAACCCGTGTGATTATGCACGTTGAAGATAACGGAATGGGTGCGGAATATTCCGTTCAGGATATAAAGCGATCAGGTACTTTGGTTTGGCTTTCTTTAATTTTTTGCGGATTACTTGTATATGTGGGTAAAAAAAAGGGATTGTACAGTCTTGTTTCAATCGGATTAACAGTTTTAATGATAACTAATTTTTTAAGTCCTATGATTTTGTTTGGTATAAATCCTGTTTTTGCAACTGTTATAATTTGTGTGTTGTCAACTGCGGTTACAATGTTTTTAGTCGGCGGATTTAATGCAAAAAGTACATCGGCGCTTGTAGGTACTGTTTTAAGTTTATTTTTTGCTGCGATTTTGGCATTTCTTACAATATTATCAGCTTCTTTGACCGGTTTTAGCGGAGAGAATTCGTTATTTTTATTTACTGCACATCCTGAGTTGGATTTTGTGTCATTAACAATTTCAATGATTGTTATTGCAACGTTAGGAGCTGTAATGGACGTTGCGATGTCTATATCAAGTACTATAAATGAAATATATGAAACAGATAATACACTTTGCGTAAAAGATTTATTTGTATCCGGCATGAATGTTGGAAGAGATATAATAGGAACAATGGCTAATACACTTATTCTGGTATATTTGGGCGGTTCACTTCCTTTGCTGCTGCTTGCGGGAAATATAGATTT
>CAJOPY010000084.1 GCA_905236505.1 Candidatus Gastranaerophilales bacterium | reverse complement strand
GTTCAAATCCTGTCGTTCCGATTTTTTGTTGCAACTATAAGATTAATATTATAAGCAACAATAAGTTAGAACGGGATGCAACTACTTTGATAATAACCGAATGTCTTGAAGTGCAGCAATCAAAATAGATATGAAAGTTGTTGTCATAAAATGTCTGACAACAACGGTTTAATCCGGTTGAATATATTTTACATATGTATAAGCATTATGTTTAAGTGAGCCAGCAACAATTTTTATATAATCTTCATTGTATGGAATATATTTTACAAAATCCAAAGTTTCGGCTCCAAAATCATCTTGAGTTGTATATGCTTTTACTTTCCCTTTTAAAAATTGAGATTGGTAGAATGCTATGTATACATTTTTTTCATTATCTTCTTCTATATATACGTTATAAAATCCTTTATCTAAAATATTGCCATCTATAACTATATCAACAGGAATGTTCAAAAGTTGTCCTTCTTCTTTATCGCATTTTAGAGTTTCTTGTTCGTGTATTTCGCTCATAGGATCAAGTCCGCTATGTAAACTTGTTCCTCCTCCGCTAATTTTTTTTATTTTACGTTTTTTTTGCCTTGCTTCTTTCTTTTTTTGTTTTGCTTGCAAAGTATCAATTGCATCTTCAAATTCTTTATTAGTTATAGCTTTTTGTCCGTCCCAATAATTATCAGCACCGCTATATGTATCAAAAAAATCATCTGCTGATACAATTGGTAAAAAAATTAGTAAAAAAAGTATTGCTATAACAAAATTAAAATTCTTCATATAAAATAGTATAATTATTTTTTGTATAAAGTAAATCAAATTAGTCTTTTTATATGAGAATAATTTATTTTTTTTAAATTATAATATATAATAATATTATTGTGACAAAAAGAGAGAAGAACTATGTATGTTAATTCTAACATAATAATAATAATAGTTGCCCTTTTGCTTGCAGGAGGAGCAATATACATATTATATTCAATTATTCTGTTTCAGGGCTCTTCAAAAGGTGAAGATTTACAGTTGTCAACAAAAAATATTTTAGATCAGGTTCAAGTCCTCTTTGAAAAACAAGAATATGCACTTGTAGAACTTTTAGCAACAAAATATTTGGATAGAGTTCCGGGCCATACAGATGTAAGGGCATATTTAGCGAAGGCATTTTATGAAGATAAAAAGTATAATTTTGCGATTAAGCAATGTCAGTACATATTAAAAAAACGTCCTAATGACATTGATACGCATTTAGTTTTGGCAAAATGCTATAAAAATAAACTTTTGTTAAGTAAAGCAATAGATGAATTTGAAATAGTTTTTGAAAAAAACAAAAAAGATCCGTATATTATAAAAACTCTTGCACAATTATATCGTGATTGCGAACAGCTGCATATGGCTATAGAGTATTATGGTGCACTTGCTGAAATAACCGAAGATCAAGACGAACTTGCCGGTATATATTCTGTTATAGCAGAGCTTAATGAAGAAGTGCATGATTATCCGGCAGCATTTGAGGCATATAAAACGAGATTGGGAATTTATCCGAAAGATGTTGATACAAATAAAAAATTAACGGAATTATATGTAAGGATAAATAATTACCCGGTTGCAATAGAAAATTTGCTTTACATGCTCAGTTTTGTAACAGATCCAAAGATGCTTTTGTGGGTATATGGTACACTTATAGATCTGTATGAACTTACAGAGGATTATGAAAAAGCTATAGCATATTCCGAAAAAATATTAGATGTACAGGGTTCTGATAAGTTCAAAGTAAGAGACAGAATAGCATCTTTTAATGTGAAATTAGGTAAAATAAACGATGGAATTTTAATATTAGAAGACTTGGCATTAATGTCACAGAACGCTTTTGATATTACTATAGAACTTGCTCAAGCATATATAACTAATAAAGAGTATCAAAAAGCATTGGATAAATACCTTCTGCTTCTTGATAAAGCAACACAAAAAGAAGCAAAAAATATTAATACGTTGATTTGCGATTTGTATATAACCTGGTCTATAGATGCAACATCAGAAAAAAGCTATGACAGAGCTCTGGAACTTCTTAAAAGTGCAATGCAGTATAATACAATAAATCCGGAAGTTTATTATCATATTGCGGTTAATAATTTTGAACAAAAACAATTCGCTCTGACAGTTGATTCTCTGAATAAAGCTCTGGATTTTGATAAAGAAAAAACATTTTATACTAAGTATTTGTTGTTACTTGCAGAAGCTCACCATGAATTAAATAATTTCTTTGAAGAAAAGAAATCTTTAACGGACCTTTTGAATATAGACAGCAAAGATCCGGAAGGACTTTACAGGGTAGGTCTAATGTATGCCGCTCAACATGACATAAAAAATGCTGAAGAAGCTTTTAAAAATGCAATATTATATGATCCTGATTTTGTTCAGGCAAAATATAATTTGGCATTACTTTATGAAAACAGCAATAGGGAAAGAGCAAAAGAATTATATATGGAAGTTCTTGAACAAGATCCTACGTTTGTTGAAGCAAAAAATGCTTTAGCAGATATATCAACTTCCGATTATTATTACTAAATATCTTCCGGAATGTAAATTACACAATCATCTAAATGATTTCTTACTTCTTCATAGTTGGAATTTCTGGGTACAATTCTTTGATAGTCACGTACGATTGATAAAATGTCATCTGTACTCATTTTTATAATTCTTCTTTCTCCCATTGATTCAATAATTTTTGCCATATATTACCTCTCTTCTGTTTTTTACATCGGCAAAAAATATCAAAACTTTATTTAAAAAGCTGTAATATCAAGCAATATATTTAGAAAAAGATGTTCCTGTTTGAATATAAAAATCAAATGTTTCTTGAACAGAAGAAACAACGGAAAGTGAATAATTATTGTAAAGGATAGTTTTTTCAGAGTGTACAGGCATTCCCATTTTGTAAGAAGCTTCAAATTTCGTCCAATCTTTATAGAATTCCTGTAATGTTTCTGACTTAAATTTCATATAATCTGCAATTTTTTTAAAGTTGCGTTTTTTGATTTTTTCTATATCGCAACCGCATTCACTGTTTGATACGACTAAAACTGCAAATTCGTCACTGTGACTTAATGAAATAAATTTTTCTCTTGTTTTTAAGTAAGGCTTATTTTTAATAAATTCCAGTTCTGTGTTATGGATATTATAAATATCTTTTAGTATCTTATCTGTCATATAATACACAAAACAGTGCGCTTTAAGTTTTTCGTTATGCGTAATTTTCTTTTTATTAAATTTTATTAAATCGTTTTCACTAATTTTGTCTGCTTCGTCAATTTTTAATATATAAATATCCATAACACAATTTTACGGCAAAATATATAAAAACAATGCCAAATATAATTAACATATTGTTACATTTCTTAATAAAATTGTTAAAATTTGGCAATTTTTTGTTCTTTTGTGTTTATATTTATATAGGTAGATATCTCAATAGTGTGTATTAAAGAAAGATAGCTTGGGTTATGGAAGTACAAAAAATTAACAAAAATGCGAATTTAAGATGCGAGCGCTTAGCTTTTCAAGGAAGCAGTGACAAAGTAGTTCCTTATTATAAAACTCGTGTTATATCAAAGGAATCAGAGAAAAAAGAGGTTACTTTCAAAGGCGGAAGCGGAGATTTTTCCAAAAGAGGTTGGCTTGTATTCAGAAAATTATCTGACTATATGAAGAACGAAAATGAAATGACAAATGCTGCAATAGCAGCAATTGGTACAGGTTTAATTGCTCCTTTTGCAATTATGTGCAGTCCGGGTAAAAAACAAAATTGTAAAGAAGACAAAAAGAGTTCAAATGATAAAAGATTTTTCCAAGCATTAAGACAAATTCCTTCAGCTGCTTTAGCATTCGGCTTTCAGGTGCCGACAACAATAGGTGTAAAAAAATTGCTAAATTATTTGGCGTATGAAAAAAAACATAAATTCTTTAATGATAAAGATATTAATACATTGATTCCGGAAAAGAAATATTTGCAGGAGCAGGCTTTAAAAATTATTAAAGGCCGAGCTGATGAAAAAATGACCAATGAATGGGGTGAAATTGTTGATATAGCAAATCAGTTTGAAAAGTATAAGCCGGAACTTAAGAAGAAAATAAAAGAAGAATACTCTGAAGTAGGAATTGAATTAACAGATGAAAAATTAGAAAAACTTGCAAATAAAAAAAGTAAAAGAAATGATTTCTTGGCTGAAAAAATGGCAGATGCAAGGCATGAAAAGTTATTAGATTTAAAAGTACAAGAACTTTCGTCAAAATCATTTGATGTAAAAGATATAGATTTGGTAACAAGCAATTATCAAACACTTGCGAAACATCGTAATAAAGCTGATTTTGAAGCATTAAGAAAAGAAGCAAAACTCAATTGGTTTGATAAAACATTGAAAATGATGGGCTTAAGCAACGGAAAGTTGGATAAGCTTGCAAAAGATGAAGAAGCTTTGGCAAAAGAAAAGGGCTTAATATACTTAAAAGAAGATATGCCGGAACTTTTCGGAAATGATTCTGCCGCAAAATTCAGAAAATTCGTAGAAACACGAAGTGCAGAAGCACAGAAAGTCTTTGGTAATAAAATATTTTGGTTGACATTATTTGTAAACTTAGGAATGGTAGCAATAAGTTGCATTGCATTAAATAAAGCACATCCTATTTTTGCTGATTGGATGGACAAAATAATGGGTAAGGATAAAACGAATAAAGAACAAGAAGCCAAGAAAGTTGAGGTGAGAGCATGACAAAGATCACCGGTAATTTATGGCAGAAAATGGTAAATCTTTCACCGACGGCAAAGATTGCAACTTCTTTAATAGCAAAAGATGTTATCGGTTGTGTAATGTATACATCAACCGCAAAAAGAAATAAAAAATATACTCCGGAAAAAAGAGCAGATGTTGCAAATTATGATTTAGCAAACGGTATAATAAATATAGGTTTGCAGTTGTTAGCAATAAAGCCCATAGAAAATGTTATGACAAAAGTTTCTGATTCAAAATTGATGAAGAAATTCTATAAAGATTTGGATAAAAGATTAGGTAGCAGCGACAATAAAGCTGTAATGAGTTTGTTAAAACACAAATCGGGCTTGGTTAAAGGTTCAACAGCATTATTATCGGTAATTCTTTGTCAATACTTTATAAAGAGATTTGTTTCACCTTATTTTTCAATGCCTGTAAGTGAAAAATTCCAAGAAATGGGACTGGTGAAGCCCAAACTATATCCAGGAGAGACTTACGGCAAAGAACGAACAATACCCGGAGCAAGTAAAGTAATGGAAGCTGCAGGTAATGTAAGAGCGGCTGCAGGCAACATAAAAGATGCAGCAGTTAGTGTTAAAGATGCCGCAGTTGATGTTAAAGAATTTGTAGCATAGTAGTTAATCAGCTATTAAATCTGCTTTTGTTAATAAGTCCGACTCCGCCGTAAAACTGGTTTAGTACAGTGAATTTTTTAGTTTGCTCTGTATTTTTAATAATGCCTGCGGATGAATTTGTTAAAACAATTTGATTTCTTACGCATTCCTGCTTTTTTTCCAAAAGATATTGTTCCAGTTTTTCACCGTTTTGAATATATCTTTTAGTTTTTATAAAAAGTGTGTATTTTTTATTTCTTTTTTTAATCTGATCGTTTGCAAAATTTATAATTATGTCAATGCTTATATTTTCCCAAGAAGATTGAGTTATATCAAGAATATAATTTTTGTTATCAGCTGTTTTTATTGATATATATGCAATTATGTTTTTATATTTTTTATCAGATATAACATACTTATATTCATTGTAGTAAGAAAGTCCTCTAAATAATCCGTCACGGAATTCTCTGGTATCTTTTCTTAAAAGCGGACGAAAGTGCGGAAGCAGTTCTTCGTTATATAAGTTAGAGATAACAGCTGCATCAGAATTTTTAAAAGTCCTGAACATTTTTTTATTATAAGAGATATT
>CAJOPY010000083.1 GCA_905236505.1 Candidatus Gastranaerophilales bacterium | reverse complement strand
GGATATATTATTTAAATCTTTTTCTACGCGTGACATTTTATATTCCAGCTTTAAAATTTCATCAGATACGTCTTTGTATGCGCCTTCTTTTAGTATATTAAAATCATAATCATTTAAATGTCTTATTGGTTCTGATGCATTATTTTTAACTGTTTTTACAGAGTTTTGATTTAGAAAAAAATTACTTGCATCATTTTTTGATACATTATTTATGCTATTTTTAGATGTGTTTTCAAATATATCACCATTCATAATGAGATTATACAATTAAATATTTAATTCTTCAATTTTTTGTTTAATAAGCATTGCAGGATAATACTCAGGCAGAAGCTCTAAGCATTCACATATTGAAGAGTAAGCTTTGTCATACATATGCTTATCATAATAAAACTTTGCATACATAAAATGCAGTTCAGGATCATTGTAATACAATGCTTTTGAACGGTCCATATATTTTAATGCAGCTGTATATAAATTATTTACAAGCATTACGCGAGCTGTAAACTTGAATGTTTCGTTATTAACTGCTGATAATATATCTAATGCGCCCAAAAATTGTTCAACATATCCGATTTTATTATTCTTTAATAAAAAATCTATGTCTATTTCCAAAAAATTCCGGATTTGAAAAAAAGACGGACATATTGTCATAAAGCCTTCCAAGATGGTAACTAACGAATTTCCCCAATTCCCTCTTGGAGAATCATTTTGCGAAAATATTCTGCCCGCAGTTTTTAAATCATCGTTTAAAATCGCTAAATACCCATGTTCTAACGACATTGGAGTTATTATAACATTAGAACAGTTTTCATAAAAAAAGAACAATTTTTCTTTATTTAGTTCCGTCATTCTTTTTGTTAATTCTTATAGAATGTGCTTTTTTATCATCAACAATAACTTCATCAGAAGCCGAAACTTTGCCTGAATTAACAGAATTGAGATTTGAAGAATCTTTCATAAGTTCTGATACAGAATCAATAGCATCTGCTTTCGCATTCGTTCCGATTAAGTTTGCCAATTTTATTTGTAAATAAATTTCTTCACGATATATTTTTACGTCTTTATCAGCTTTTATCGCAACTTTACAAACGCCGTTCTTTGCATCGACAATAGTTATTTCTATATTGTCGTTTATCATTATTTTTTGACCGTTTTTTCTGGTAATTACAAGCATTTCTATCCTTAAATAAATTAATCTTTTTTAAACATCGGGTAACTTATATCATACCCGGAACCTGTTAACACAATTTGTCCTGCTTTTTGATTCTCTATATTAAATATAAGCGGAGCCAACAGATTTATTGTAGTACCTCTCGGATTATCCTGTGGAATTGATGTTATATTCATAACTAAAATGCTTTCCACATTCGTGATACCGAGATCACTAACTACAGCATCCGATATGTCCACAGAATAATCAAAATCCAATGCCGCAACAGAGATAATAGGGAATGCTAATGACGGATCATCTATGCACTGTAACCATTTGAAAAGTGCATCTTGGCTCTTATCCAATATTGTGTATCTTTTTAGATCATCAAAGCCGATTATAGGTAATACAAACTCAAAAATGCGGCTGTCATCTATCTCTATTTCTCCAAACTTTTCTGTATTTAATATCATCTTGTCTTTATCTTTCTAAAAACTTGCATTCATTTGGTTTGTTAACAATGATTGTATTAATTGAGGATTTAGCCCTGAATTATTATTCATTAATAAAGCACTCATTGCATCATATCCGTTATTCATATTGTTATTATTAACACCTAATAATGACAAATCCGAATATCCTGAGTTACCGATTGCAAAGTTTGATAAACCTGCGCTTTGCAATACTCGTAGAGCGTATACTATTTCGTCATTTGTAGGTGCTTGTGATGAAAAATCTTTAAAATCTCTAAACCTTTGAGGAACAATAGAATCATCTCTGTTCATCTCTCTCATCATATTTTGAATTTTTTGAGTTTCGTATTGATTTCTTACTTGTTCTGTCCAATTTCCGGATTTTCCTTTTATAAATCTGTCTTCCGGTGTATCATTCAAATCTGCAACTTCTGATGCTTTTGCATGACAAGCTTTTGAATCTTGCAAGCATACTTTTCCTTTATTGGCATATTTTCTCAATTGTCCGTTAGACGGAGCAAGTGCAATTACCTTATTATAATTCTCTATAGCTTCTGATTTTTTACCTATCTGTGCTGCTGACATTGCCAAATAATAATATGCTAAAGGATTTGACGGATCTTTTGATACGATATTATTCAAAATGTTATACGATTGAACGTAATCTCCGGTTTTGTATACCTTTATTGCTGATATTACATCAGGAGTCATGTTATTTTTTACGGAAGCAGCATTCGCGCATGTTGCCAATATTAACAAACTCAGCATGACTATCAAAGACTTTTTCATTAATAAAACCCTCATATTCCGATAATTATATAATAACGCAGGAAACTCTGTCTGAGTATCCACCATCTAATTGAATTATACACCATATTTATAATGATAACAAGCTTTTTGTCAACAGAAAATCAGAAATGTGATTTTCCAGATGTATTCCGTATAAATTGTTTATTTCTTTTATGAAATAACAAGGACTTGTTACATTTACTTCTATTATTTTGCCGTCAATAACATCTAAACCTGCCATCTTTATACCTAAATTATTTAGTTTCTGTGCTACTTTCGTAAAATTCATTTTTTCTTCTGCCGTTAAATCACCTTTTATAATAAAATCATCATTATGAGTATTAAATTTAAAATCGTCGCCGGTCGGTAATTTTTTTATTGTGTAAGGAAGCACGTCATTTCCTAATGTTAAAACTCTCTTATCACCATGTTTTACGCCTTGAATATATTTTTGAACCATTACTAACGTTGTTTCATTGTTTGTCATGGTGTTTATTATAGTTCTTGTATTTGGATCACCCTCATAAAGATACATCACTCCGGAACCGAAACAACGGTTTAATGGCTTTAGCACAATTTCTTTATGCTGCGATAAAAATTCCTCAATATCTTTTAAGGACGATGTTACAATATTTTCAGACATAAATTCTTTAAAATATACACTATGTAATTTTTCATTAAAATCTCTTATTGCACTCGGTGAATTTATTACCTCTGCTTTTTTTACAAAATCAAATATGTATGTTGCATTAATGTAGTCAATGTCAACAGGAGGATCCGGACGGAACATTACTAAATCAAAGTCATCTATTTCTTTTTCCGTTAAAACATTTTTATAAAAAATGTTTTCATCCTGCACAAAAGATTCGTAACACTTTGTACAAGCTATATCACCTCTCAACAAAAGATTTGGGATTGTAGTAACATATACTTCACATCCTTTTTCCAAAAAACTTTTTATCATCCAAAAATTTGTAACCAATTTGTTAAATTCAAAATATTTCAATTCTAACTTATCAATAACAAACAATATTTTTTTCATAAAAAACTCCTCATATATAGCTTTGTTTTATCACTAAAAAAGCCATAATACAATATTTGCTTAAATATATTAATCGGAATTGCGTAAGTTACATTGTCGTGGTATCATAAATGTATTAAGACGGAGTGGGTGTTTTGCAAGACAATAATAATGAACAGATGTTATATGATTTAGTCGGTGATTGGCTTATAGAGTACCGCAATGCAACCAGTAAAAAAACGAAAGAAAAAGCTAAAGCTCTTATTGTAATGCGTATGCTTCCAATTGTTAAAAGAATTGCCAGAACCATTGCAAGGCGTTCATATGACCCGATTGATGATTTGGTTCAGGCAGGAAGTATAGGTTTGTTAAAAGCTATAGACAGTTTTTCTTCAAACATAAATAACAATTTTAAATTCTATGCCGGCAGCTTGATAATTGGCGAAATGAAACATTACCTTAGAGATAAAATGAATACTATTAAGGTACCTCGCCATATTCAGGAACTTTCATTTCGTATTAATTCTTTTATAAGTACACTTACACCTGAAGAACTTAATGATTTAACAAATGAGTACGTTGCAGAAGCACTTAACGTTTCTGAAAATGATGTAAATTTTGTTCTTCAATCAGACAGAAGAAAAAATACACTTTCTCTGGATGATATATATCATGCCGATGAAAGTAATCTTGGGTACGAAGATATAATATCTGACGGAAATTATAAAGAAATGTCTGAAATGGAAGATGCAAGACTTATTTTGGAGCTTGTTATTGCAAGACTGCCAAAAGAAGAAAGAAAGCTTATTGAAATGTATTATTACCAAGATTTAAATCAAAAAGAAATCTCCGAAAAAATAGGAATATCTAAAATGCAAGTTTTTAGAAAGCTAAAAAAGGCTTTTTCTATTTTGCATGAAATGATTAATGATACCGAATTCGGAAGTGCACTTCCGGAGGTTTAATATGGAACTTGCTTATTATTTGCTTTTTTGGGTTTGTATATTCGGACTTTGTTTTGGCAGTTTCTACAATGTCGTAATTTTAAGATCTCTTTCCGGAGAAAGTATTGTATTCCCGCCTTCAAAATGTCCAAAATGTCAACATAAACTGTATTTTTGGCATAATATTCCTGTTCTGTCATACATAATACTGAGAGGTAAATGCTATTTTTGTAAAGAAAAAATCAGCATTCAATATCCTGTTGTTGAAATAACAACAATGATTTTGTTCGCTCTTTCATATATTAAATTCGGAATTAGTGTAACAACATTATTTATAATATTTTGGCTTTCATGCCTTTTAATAATGACTGCAACTGATTTAAAAGAAAAAATTGTGGATTGTAATTTTGCAATTGCAATGTGTATTAGCGGAATTATACATAGCTACATTCTTGCAAAATGGTACGGCGTATTGTTTTCTGTTTTAGGTATAATAGCAGGAGCACTTGTTTTTATTATAATAGGAAAAATCGGCAAATTTATATTAAAAAAAGATGTTCTCGGAGAAGCTGACGCATATGTTTCAGCAGCATTAGGCGGTATTTTTGGTATTTTTAATCTTCCGAAAGTTTTGATTATCGGTTTATTTGCATACGGAACAATTGTAATCCCCAAATTCTTGTTTGACAGATTTAAGCAAAAAGATTATCCGACCTGTATATCTGCCGGATTGTTTTTTATAAGTTTAGCTCTTTTTGCTTTTTTAAATGCTAATTATTATACATTTTCGGCAATAGTTTTAACAGGAATTTGTTTTGTATATTATATGTTTAAGGGAAAAAATAACAATATTGAAAGCAGCGTTCCTTACGTTCCTGCTTTTGGTTTAGGTACAGTTATTTTTATATTATTATTTTTATAGGATATGTAATGAGCAATGTAATTCTTCCCAATCAGTATCGAAACTACTGTGTATTTGATAAAAATGTTATAGATAAAAAAGCAAATGCGAATAATATTCCTTTAATAAAACAGGAATTAGAAAATCCTGCAAATGAAGAACAAGTTATTGAAAACTTGTATGCATTAAATGTTATCCTTGACAAAGGAAATGATAAAAATAAAGTTGCCGAACTTTATCCTATCCTTTCAAAATATAACGACACAAAATCGCCAAATATTCAAACATTTTTAGCGGGAATTTATCGCAAAACTAAAGTTCCGGATGCTTTTGGCCCGTTAGTAAAAATGCTGATACAAAACTCTATAAATCCTCCCCAAAATGCAAACTTTGACCCGACTGAAGAAATTGGCGGGGCTATTTTAGATTACTTGGCATAAAGTGAAAACAAGAATTTTAAAATACATCTTAACATTTCTTAACAAATAACAAAAAAAAGGCAATTTTTTTATTAAGAAATACTTTATATATACAAGAGATATAAACTTTATGAATACAGAAATTAAAATAAAACCTTTTTCTGTAGCATAAGATTTGTATTTTTTACAGAAAAACAGGAGAAATATTTATGGCAGTCGGTGCAAGAGATTACATTGATAAACTTTTGGTTGAAAAATATGCGCAAGAAAAAGTTGATAACCACGATGCTGATGCTTTGAGTTCAAAAGTTTCAGCTGATGATATGCTGAGCGCAATGGAGATATCATCAGACCATTTTAAAAACATGATGGCAATAAACCAAAAACTTACGATGGTATGTTACGGAGTAATAGCCAAATCTGCCAGATATATCCCGTCGGATGACGCTGCTTAGAAAAAATTAACATACACTCTCTTATATAATCTTACATCTTACAAAAATCTTATGGGCTTTCTGCCCATTTTTTTTGTCATAAATAATTATATCCGCTAATTTTGTTCAGTAAGTTTATTATAGTTATCCAAGTAAGTTTGAGCAAGCTTGTATTTACCCAGCTGTTTATATACCAAAGCTAAGTTGTAATGAAATTCCGGAATATTAGATTTGTACATAATTGCTTTATTTAAATATGTACGTGCATTTTTATAATCGCCTAATTTTATATATGCATATCCCAAATTATAATATATATAGGGATTATCGTATTTTATTTTTATTGCTTTTTTATAATTTTTTATTGCAGTATTAAATCTTCCGATATTTACATAATAATTTCCTAAATTGTAATATGCTTTATAAGATTTAGGATCAGCTTCAATAGCCTTTTTGTACATAAATGCGGCATCATCATATTTTTCGTTGTCGGCAAGAACGTTGCCAAGTAAAATCCAATCTTGTGCCGATCTTTCTTTTTCATTAATTTGTAAAATCAGATCCATAGTTTTGGTCATGTTGTTATCGCTGTAAAATGCGGTTGCTTGTTCCGACAACTCGGATATATCAGCAAAACATTCACAGCTTAATAACAAAAAAGTAAAAAATAATAAAATTCTCTTCATAAAAATATTATATATGAAATTATTTATT
>CAJOPY010000082.1 GCA_905236505.1 Candidatus Gastranaerophilales bacterium | reverse complement strand
TTGTGTCCATACTTCTTAATTAAACGAATGAGATATGCATTATCCATATGCATTCTATCATTCTTATATATTTAATTCCACATTTTTGATTTCTTTTAACATATTTTTGGACAAATTGTTACAAAAATTTACAAAAAAGTAAAAATTTCATTTTTATTTAACTTGTATTGTTAATATCAATGTATAGGTATATAATTAGATAAACATGGATAAAACAATAAAAACAATAGTTAAAGAAGAATTGTGTACCGGATGCGGAGTATGTTCCTGTGTTTGTCCTAATGGTGCAATAACAATAGAAACCGATAACGAAGGATTTTTATCTCCTATTGTGGATAAAGATAAATGTACAGATTGCGGTTTATGTAAAAATGTTTGTTCCGCTTCAAATATTACCGGAAAAAATAATTCGGTAAAAAAGTGTTATGCAGTTGCTGCGGAAGATGATATAAGAAGAGTAAGTTCTTCTGGCGGTGTTTTTACTCTGCTTGCAAAAGAAATTTTTAAGCTTTCGGGTTATGTCTGCGGAGTTTCTTTTAATAGCGACTGGAGTGTTCAACATATAATTATTAATGATGAAAAAGATTTGGATAAACTCCGCCGCTCCAAGTATGTTCAAAGCTTTGCCGGTGATGTTTATTCAAAAATAAAAGAGTTATTGGAACAAAATAATTATGTTTTATTTTCAGGAACTCCCTGTCAGGTTTCCGCTCTTAAAAATTTTTTAAACAAAGATTACGAAAAACTCTTGACTTTGGATATTGTGTGTCACGGAGTTCCTTCTTATAATGTTTTTAAAAAATTCCTTCAAGAGCAAACTGATATATCAAATATAACTGATATAAATTTCCGTGAAAAAGAAAAAATCGGATTAGACTGCTTCTTTTCAATAACAACAAAAAGTGAAAAATTATATCCTCAAGAATTTTTCGGAGGTTTTGTTGAAAACCTTTATTTAAGGAAATGTTGTACTTCTTGTAAATATATCGGTTTTGAAAGACAGGGAGATATAACAATCGGCGATTTTTGGAATATTGAAAAATATGAGCCCGAATTTTCAGATAAAATAGGTACTTCGCTCGTTTTAGTCAACAATGATAAAGGTGAATTATTTTTAAACAAAATAAAAAATTCGTGTATAAAAATTAAAGAAACAAGTTTAAACTATATAGAAGAAGAGAGAAATCCTACTTTTTACCGGCCAAATAATGAGCACAAAGGAAGAAAACGTTTTTTTGAGTTAATAAAAAAAAGAGATTTTTATCATTCTTATGTATATTCTTGTTACGACAAATATGATATCGGGCTTGTAGGTTGCGGGTTTGCAAATAATTACGGGGCAATTTTAACAAATTATGCTTTATATAAAACTCTTAATGATTTAAATTATGAAGTTTTAATGATTGATAAACCAAAGATGCTGACAAGTCCTCTTTTCGGTGATTATATCTACGGAGATACTGTAGCCGGAAGGTTTATGAGAAAATATTTGAATGTAAGTAATGTTTATAATAACGAAAATGATTTGCAGGAATTAAACGAAAAATGTGATATGTTTTTAGCGGGTTCTGATCAAATTTGGGGAACAGGAGTTAATCAACCTTGCTACTATTATTATTTTCTTGATTGGGTAAAAAATTCAAGAAAGAAAATAGCATACGCATCGTCATTCGGAACAGACAAAATATATTATGATTATGATACGAAACACAATATAAAGTATCTTCTCTCTCAATTTGACGGGGTATCAGTAAGAGAGGATACCGGAGTGAAGATTTGTGAAAAAGAATTTGGTATAAAAGCTGAGCACAATTTGGATCCTGTTTTTATAACTGATAAAAAACACTATGATAATTTAATTCTAAACAGTGATTATGAATTAAAGGAAAAAGAATATATAGCTTCATATATTTTAGACGCAAAAGAATTGCATATTAATTCCGTTAAATTTGCCGAAGAAAAGTTAAAGCTAAAATCATATAATTTTGCGGATTTAACCAATGACGGAACAAATTTGAAAAGCAAGCTTAGTAACGTTTTATATAATGCTAATCCTGAAACGTTCTTAAAAGTATTTAAAGGAGCAAAATGTATTATTACAAATTCTTTTCACGGGGTATGTTTTGCAATTATATTTAATAAACCTTTCATTTGTATTCCGAATATAAGTCGCGGATATACAAGATTTTATTCACTTTTATCAAAATTAAATATGACGGAAAGATTTATAAATTCTGAAAAAGAACTTCAAGAAAAAGCTTATTTGCTGGATTTTGCAGATTATACTGAGGTTAATAATATACTTGACAGAGAAAAAGAAAAATCGTTAAATTGGCTTATAAATGCGCTAACTTCGCCTAAAAAAGATACAAATTCATCTTTAGATTATATAAAAGAATACAACAAATTACATATAGAAAAAGAATGCTTAAATTTAAAGCAAGAAATTGTACAACTAAAAAAGGAAAATCATCATAACAAATATAAAATAAAACTTATCTTAAATAAGAAGCAAATAGAAAGAAATCTGATTATATTTACTATATTAAAGACAATAACCTTTAATAAAAATAAAACTATTTTATCTAAATATAGTGAATATAAATCTTTATATGAAGAAATAAAATTTATGAAAGAATTTTTATAAATAATATATTTAATAAACAAATAGATTAAAAATTGGCTAAAAATGTGCAATGGTTTCAAAAAAGGAGAATAATTATTAATAATGACTGATATAACAAATAAATTTTATAAAATGCTTCTTATATTATGCATAATGAATGGTATTTCACCCGATATTTTAAACTTTGTTTATTATTTTAAAAATACAAAAATAGCAAAAAAAATTAAGCAGGGATATTGCGTGGTACTCATTACAGATGTTGCGCAGGGAGAAGTTGTTCTGTTCTTTCAATTAAAAAAACAAATAGAAAAATACTTTAATATTAAAATATTTCCTGTTTTGATGGAAAGATATAAGGCTATTGTTAGACTTTGTAATTATAAAGATGATTTATTATATATTCATCATTATAATATCCTTCCGAGGTTAGCATGCGTAAGAAAAAAATACGGCAATCTTTCTTCAGACTGGATAAAAACAATTTCAATACAATCTCCGCACTTTAAACCTTCGGATTTTTATGTTCTTAGTCCATATATTCACAGAAATAGAGTTAAAGGAGAAAAATGGTTTAACCATTTTAAGAGTCAGTATGAAATTCCGTTAAGCATGGAGCTTGATAACTGCGACGACCTAAATCGCTATAGAACATTTATAAATAAAATTAAGTACAAAAAAACAATTTTGTTGTGTCCCGAAGCCGGATGCCAGCTTCAATGGCTTGGATATGAACTTTTAACTCCTAAATATATAAATAAATTGGCGGCAAATTTTAAAGCAAAAGGATATGACGTAATTTATAACAAAATATTTAAAGATAACAGGATAACACAAGCCAAGTGGATAAAAGGTTCTGTTGAACAAATTGTAGAAATAGCAAGCTGTTGTCACAGAGTTGTATCACTGAGAAGCGGAATATGTGACATTCTGCACGGATTGGACAGAAAGCTTATTGCAATAAGTTACAGTCAAGATTTTATTGATTTGTTTGATTTAAACTATACATATAAATCAAATGTAAGAGAGTTTGTGTATGATGAAACCGTTCAAAATCCGGATAAATTTGCGGAAATATGCTTGGAAGAATAAATCAAAAATACTCTCTTTCTGTGTTTATTTGAACATTCCTTTCAAACGTTCTTTCGGCGATACTATATGTTCCCGCCTTTTTTGAATTTCATATAATTTAGAATATAAAGCTTTTTCATCGTTTGATATATGTGTTGGGGTTTTGATTGACACTACAACAACATGATCTCCCCGCATTGAAGGTTTCGTGAGGCTCGGAATTCCGGCACCTTTAATTTTTACAAATTCTCCGTTTTGAATACCGGCAGGAATTGTGACATCTTTTTCCCCGTCTAAAGTTTTTATTTCTACAGTATCTCCCAAAACTGCCTGCGCAGGTGATATTTCAAGCTGAGTAATGACGTTTATATCATCTCTTTGGTAATAATCAGAAGGATTGACGTGTATAACCAGATACAAATCTCCGGCAATACCTCCGTTTAATCCTGCATCACCCTCGTGAGAAAGCCTCATTTTTGAGCCGTTATCTACCCCTGCCGGAATTTTGACTTCTATTTTTTTCTCTTTTTCAACTCGTCCTTCTCCGTGACAATCCGGACAAGGACTTGTAATTACAGTTCCTTTGCCGTGACAGTGCGGGCATGTAACAATTTGTGTAAAATGTCCTAAAACTGTTCTTGTCGTTTTCTGAACTCTGCCTTGCCCTCCGCAATCCTTGCACACTTCAGGTTTTGCGCCGTCCTTAGCTCCGCTTCCTTTACAAGTATCACAAGTTTCAAGGTGGTCAATTTTTATTTCTCTGTTCAAGCCAAAAGCAGCTTCTTCAAAATCAATAGTTATATCAAGTCTTAAATCATCTCCGCGTTGAGGGGAATTAGGATCTCTTTGTCTGCTTCCGCCAAAACCAAAACCTCCTCCGAACCCGCCGCCTCCGAAGAATGTATTAAAAACTTCTTCCAAATCACCAAAACCGCCGGCAAAAGGACCTTGCGTGTTGAAACCTGCATCTCTCAGGCCGTCTTCTCCAAATCTGTCGTATGTTGCACGTTTTTCATCGTCCATTAAGGTTTCATATGCTTTTCCGAGTTCTTTAAATTTTGCTTCGGCTTCAGGTGCTTTGTTTACGTCAGGGTGCCATTTTCTGGCCATTTTTCTGAATGCACTTTTTATTTCGTCTTTGGTTGCGTTCTTTTCCACCCCTAATATTTCATAATAATCGCTCATTGCTATTCATTTTCCTCTAATTTATTTTATCAAATTTTATCCTTCGGTTGCAACATTAACCAGTGCAGGTCTAAGAACTTTATCGCCAAGTTTATACCCTTTTTGCAGCTCTGCTATAACTGTATTTTCCGGTTTTTCACTTGTAGGAGTTTGCATTACAGCTTCATGAAAATTCGGGTCAAAAGTTTCACCTTCCGCTTTAATGGTTTCTAATCCGGCTTTTGTTAAAACGTCAGTAAAATTTTTGTATGCAAGATTGTAGCATTCCTTTACTTTGTCACAGTCTTCAACCGCTTCAATTGCTTTTAATCCTCGTTCAAAATTGTCAATTACTTCAAGCATTTTTTTTAGAGTGCTTTCGGCTCCGTATTTTAAAAGCGCTTCACGCTCTTGTTCGTTACGTTTTCTGTAATTATCAAAATCGGCAGCTAATCTGATGTATTGATTATTTAGTGTATTATATTTTTCTTGAAGAGAATTTAATTCTGAATTTTCTTCTTCTGTTTCAGAATTTTCTTCCGACTTTTCATTTACTTCTTCGGGTTTTTCTTTTTGTTCATCTTTATTTTCACTATTATTTTCAAGTTCTGAATTTACATTGTTCTCAATTTCTTCTGTTTCAGTTTCATCTTTAATAGCTTTTTTGAATGGATTTTCCATAATTTTCTCCCTTTATAACATTATATATAATAATTATACGTTATCAAATCAGATACAGCGGTAATATTTATTTTTTTTTAATTATTCAGCTTAAATTGTTATTTGTGTGTGTTTTGAAAAATTTAAACCTTTTTGAGCTCAATTTTATTACCCAATTGACCGATTTTGACAAATATGTTATAATTAACCGGTGTTTATTGGTGAAAAACAAAAGAGTTAAAACACCTTCTACAGTGTGAAAGGAATGTGATTAGAATGGTTGAACAGTATTCAGATGATGATTTTGAGGCACTTTTATCAAAGTATGACTATGCATTTAAGAGAGGCGATATTGTAAAAGGTGTTGTGTGTGCATATGAAGCTGATGGCGCAATAGTAGATATAGGTTCAAAATGTACAGCTTTTGTACCGTCTTATGAAGTGTCTGCGGACAGAAAAGCAAAAGTTGAAGATGTTTTGGAAAAAAATACGGAATATGAATTTTTAATTACTCAAGATTGCGACGAAAACGGCAAGTTTACACTTTCGTATAAAAAAGTTGCAGCAGCGCACACTTGGACCGAATTGGAAAAAATTAAGGAAGCTGATGAAACTATTGCAGCTGTGGTTTCACAGGTTGTAAAAGGCGGAGTTATTGTTGATATATCCGGAGTTCAAGGTTTTGTTCCTCAAGGACAAATATCGCCAAAAGATGCAGGCGTTGCCCAAGGAGATAAAATAGAAGTTAAAATCTTAACATTGGATAAAAATCAAAATAATTTGATACTTTCTAATAAAAAAGTTTTTGAAACAAATATGGCAGAAACCAGAAAGAGTGTATTTGCACAAATAGAAGTAGGTCAAATAGTAAAAGGTGAAGTTGTAAGAATCACCGATTTTGGTGCATTTGTCAACGTAGGCGGTGTAGATTGTCTGCTTCCTTTATCTCAGATTTCGTGGAAATGGGTAGAACATCCGACCGATTTATTAAAAGTCGGACAGGAAATAAATGTTGAAATAATTGATATAGATCATGAAAAACAAAGAATAAGCTTAAGTTTAAAAAATACAGAGCCTGATCCTTGGATAAAAGCAGAAGAAGAATTAAAAGAAGGAGATATAAAAGAGGGTATAGTAACAAGAGTAAAACCGTTTGGCGCTTTTGTGGAGGTTTTAACCGGCGTTGAAGCTTTACTTCCTCAATCTTCTGTGTCCGAATATCAAAACAGAACCGGTAAAATGCTTTCTGCCGGTGATAAAATAGATACAAAAATAGAAAAATTTAATCCTAAAGATAAGAGAATTGCACTTACTTTACCGGATAAAGCAGAATAAGTAAAAAGAAAAAATTTTAAAATAAGGTGCATTGATACTTAAATCAAGGCACCTTATTTTTTATGAAACGATACCCAAATATTAAGAAATGTAATTACAGAAAATCAAATGTAACAAATTGTAAAGGCGAATTTTATGAGTTGACAATAGGTCTGAAATCAAGCGATAATGCCTAACGGGACGGGACGGGACGGTGATGGTGAGGGTGAGGTGAGCCTTTGCGCAAT
>CAJOPY010000081.1 GCA_905236505.1 Candidatus Gastranaerophilales bacterium | reverse complement strand
TTTTTGAACAAATTGTTACATTTATTTACAAAAACAGAAATTTGTAAACATTTTGCAACAATGTTTTGTTTTTGTCGTATAAAAAATTCTCTTATGTTACACTAATCATGAATGGACACATAATAAAGACAACGTTGTCTGTTCAAAAAAATAAATAAGGAATAGCAAATTATGGATATTTTTTCAATATTTACGCTCTTAGGCGGACTGGCTTTCTTCCTTTACGGAATTTCTATTATGTCATCCGGCTTAGAGAAAGTCGCAGGCGGACGATTAGAACATTTACTAAAAAAAATGACATCTAATCCTGTAAAGAGTTTCCTCTTAGGTGCCGGAATTACCGCGATTATTCAATCTTCATCAGCCGTAACAGTTATGCTTGTCGGACTTGTAAACTCAGGAATTATGGCTTTGTCAAGAACCGTAAGCATCATTATCGGCGCTAACGTAGGAACTACAATAACAGCCTGGATTTTAAGTTTAACCGGTATTCAGGGGACAACAGGGCTGGTATTAAAGTTTTTTAATCCTGAATCTTTTTCACCAATATTAGCACTTATTGGTGTCATTATGATAATGGCATCAAAAAGCAACAAGCAAAAAAATATCGGTACAATTTTTATGGGATTTGCAATCCTTATGTTCGGTATGATTGTAATGGCTGACTCAATGGCACCTTTGGCTGACATGCCGGAATTCGGCAGAGCAATGCTTGCATTCCATAATCCGTTTTTGGGATTTTTAGTAGGCATGGGTGTAACAATGCTTGTGCAAAGTTCTTCTGCTTCTATAGGTATTTTGCAAGCACTCACGCTTGCAAGCAGTGTATCTTGGAGCGTTGCAATTCCGATTATACTCGGACAAAATTTAGGTGCTTGTATTGCTCCCATGTTTGCAAGTATCGGTGTAGGAACAAATGCCAAAAGGGTTTCGGGTGTATATGTTATATATAATGTAATAAGTGTCGGAGTATTTTTCCCGCTTTTTATTGCTATTAATTCTTTAGGTAATATAGCATTTTTACATACAAATATCTCTCCTTTCGGCGTTGCTTTATTCCATACTGTTTATAATATTTGTACAGCATTTATGCTCCTTCCGTTTGCAAAAGTTATAGAAAAAATTGCAATAAAGTGTATTCCCGAGAAAAAAGAATCACGAAAAAATGTACTTCTTGATGACAGACTGTTATTAGCTCCTACTTTTGCAGTATCAGAAGCATACAGGCAAACAGTTAAAATGGCGGAGCTTGTTGAATACAACTTTGTTTTTGCTTCAAAATTGCTAAAGAGTTTCCATCAAAAGAAAGCTGATCAAATCAGAGAAAACGAAATAAAAATTGATACTTACGAAGATAAGTTGGACTCATTCTTGTTAAAACTTTCAGGCAAAGAACTTTCCGAAGATGACAGTAACAGAATATCTCAACTTCTTCTTATAATAGGTGATTACGAAAGAATAGGCGACCATGCCACAAATATTTTAAAGGTTGCTGAAAAATTCAAAGAAGATGAAAAAAAATTATCTCCGGAAGCGGTTGAAGAGCTAAAGGTTATTGTAAATGCTGTATCAGAGATATTTACAATGTCATATGAAGCTTATCGTACAGATAATGTCCAGTTAGCAAGAGAAGTTGAACCGCTTGAAGCTGTTATTAAAAAAATTGTAAGAAGGGTAAAAAATCATCATATTCAAAGATTAAAAGACGGTTTTTGTACTGCGGAACTTAGTTTCATGTTTTCGGATTTGTTGAATGATTTCAGAAGAATTGCCGCTCATTGCGGAAATATTGCAACAAGCGTAATTCAGCTCTATGATACCACTTTAGACAAACACGAATACAGTCACAGAAATAAAGATGAAGATATAGAATTTGTAAGTAAGTATAAAGATTATAAATCCAGATATTCTGTTCCGAAAGAAAATATAACTGAAAACTCCCTAAATGTATAATCTTATTAGCTAATAAGTGTATAATTTACAACAAAAGGGTTGAAAAAATTTCTTTTTTGGTTTAGAATACTCATGACATATTTTCTGTATGTTATTATATCCGAACCGGAGTGCGGAGAATATATTAGATAGTCGCCTAACAAGTTCTTGAGGCAATTTGGTAAAAGAATTTAGGAAAGACGCTCTTATAGGAACCAAACGAGAACATAGTGAAACCGAAGTGAGGATTTTTTCGGATAATATACGGAAACCAATTTACATAAATATGAGGATTTCAATGATTAGAAAGACAGTCTTAGTAGCTATTGCATTGATGATAATGATATGCACACAAGTACAAGCTGCGACTATATCAGAGAACGATGTTAAAGAGGCTATAGTAAAACACTCTTTAGAGATGGACGTGGATCCGGCACTTGCACTTAGTATTGCAAAAAAAGAATCCGGTTTTAAGCATGAATTAAAAAGTTCGCACGGTGCAGTAGGTGTATTCCAGTTACTTCCGTCTACAGCAAATAAGTTAGGCTATAATCCTTATTATCTTAGTGATAATATAAAAGCCGGTCTTACATATTATAAAATGATGTATAAAATGTTCGGTTCAACCGAAGTAGCGCTTGCAGCTTATAATGCAGGACCGGGTAACGTAAAACGTCACGGCGGAAAGATACCTCCATATAGCGAAACAAAAAGATTTGTGAATATAATTATGCAGGATTACAGCAATCAGAAAAAAAATCCTGACCCGACAATTGCCAAAGTAAAAAGTGCAAAAGCAGGCATGCCGGAGAAAAAATCCGAATTAAATAATAAACCAAAAGATATAGATATTCCAAAATTAAATGAAATACCCGAAGTAAAAAATTCAGAACCGGTTATGGAAATATTATAGGTGTAATCTGATATCACTGTACCTGAATTCATGTATAATATTTTAATGGTATAATATTATCATTGAGGAGGATTCAGTATGAAGAAGTTTTTATCCGTAGCTTGTTTAGCTTTTCTTTTTGCCGGAATGGTTTCCGTAAATGCGGAAGAATTAACTCTTACACCGAAAGAACAGATAATTAAACAAATTCTTGCAGAAAATTATAATTATAATACAACCGGACTTTTGAAAGCATTAAAAGACGGAAACAACGATTGTGTAAGCTTATTTTTGAATTCAGGATTTAATCCGAATACAACAATTATGAAAATGCCTCTTATTTATTGGGCAATAAAATTTAAAAAACCTGATATCGCGGACAAGCTATTGTCTGCCGGAGTTGACCCAAATCAAGAAATCGGCGGAAAATCGTTAATGGCTCATGCTATTGCTACTCAAAATTTGGAAACGGTAAAAGTTTTGATAAAGCACGGAGCAAAGGTAAATGATATGACCGCCGGAAAAAGTCTTTTAACATTGGCTTTATCAAAAAAAAGTGAAGAAATTTCAAATTTTTTGGTTAAATCAGGAGCTAATGTAGATGAAGCTTCTCTTAAAAAAGCTTTAAAACTCAATGACAGTACTTTAAAGACATTAATTATGGAAAATTATAAAAAGCAGTAAAGGAAAAATCATGGCAGATTGTATTTTTTGTAAAATTATAAATGGCGATTTCGGAACGGAATTTGTACACGAAAATGAATATGCAGTAGTTTTTAAGGATATTAATCCAAAGGCTGATATTCATTTACTTGTTGTTCCGAAACTACATGTTGAATCCCTGAATGAATTAAATGATGAAAATTTGTTAGGCAAATTAATGATGACTGTTAAGGAAGTAACACAAAAACTTGGGATTAAATCTTATAAAACACTTATAAATACAGGTAAAGAGGCAGGACAGGAAGTATTTCACCTGCACATACATATTTTAAGCGGCAAAATGAAATTTTAAAAAACATTGAAATAAGAAAGGAAATAAAATGACACAATCAGTGGTACTTCAAGGAATAGACAAAGAGCAAAATATATATAAAGAAATTACTCCCGGCGGGTATGGAATTGCAATAAAAACTAAAGAAATATTATTTTCTGAACAATCTCAGTTTCAAAAAGTTGAAATATTTGATACAGATTCAACACTCGGAAGAGTTTTGACTTTAGATGATTTAATGATGACAACAGAAGGTGATGAATATCATTATCATGAAATGATTGCTCATATTCCTATGTTGACTCACAAATCTCCTAAAAACGTACTTGTCATAGGAGGCGGTGACGGCGGAACGGTTCGTGAAGTTCTAAAACACGATACGGTAGAAAAAGTTGTATTATGCGAAATTGACGGAATGGTAATAGAAGCTTGCAAAAAATATCTTCCGACTATTTCTTGTGAATTGGATAATCCAAAGTGCGAAATATTGGTTCAGGATGCAATAGAATATATTAAAGATAAAGAAAATATGTTTGATATAATACTAATTGATTCAACCGATCCTATGGGACCCGGAGAAGGCTTATTTACAGACGAATTTTATACAAATGTTAAACGTTCGCTAAAAGAAGGCGGAATAATGGTTGCTCAATCCGAATCACCATTTACAAATAAAGAAGAAATTAAAAAAATGTATACTCAATTAAAAAGAGTATTTCCTATAGTTTCCACATACACATCAAACATTCCTACTTATCCCGGCGGATACTGGGCGTGGGCATTTTGTTCGGAAACGGTAAAGCCGCTTTCTTATTGGGATGAAAAAAGAGGTGAAAAAATTACAAACTCTTGCAAAATATATAATAAAGAGTATCATAATGCAAGATTTGCACTTCCGAATTATTTGAAAGAATTATTATAAAATACTTATGATAAAATATACATATGAAAGAAAAATTTGTACAAAAATGTAAATCTATAAATGACACAAAGTTACTTGCCGAAAAATTTGCAGGATTGATTCGTAAAGAAGGTTGCTTCGTGAATTTATTCGGAGAAATAGGGGCCGGAAAAACAGCTTTTGTAAAACTTGTAGCAGAAGCTTTAGGTGTAAAAGAAAAAGTCACCAGTCCGAGTTTTGTAATTCTTAACGAATACCACAGCGCAGATATTCCTTTGTATCATTTTGATTTGTACAGGCTTGAACATACAGGCATAAAAACAATAACAGAAGAACTCAGAGAGTATTCAGAAGGAAGAAAAATAACATTTGTAGAATGGGCTGAGTTTTCACAAGGCGAACTTCCGTTTGAAAGATTAGAAATAAATGTTACTTACGATGATGATGACTCACGAATTTATGAATTTGCCTGTATTGGTGATAAAAATAAAAACATTATAGAAGGATTAAAAAATTGAATATACTGGCATTTGATACTTGCCTTAATAAAACATATGTTACGCTTTTGTTAAAAAACGGAACCGCAAAAAATAAGATAATTGAGTCTGATGGTGAAAATTATCATTCAGCGTATCTTATTACTACATTAGTGAAAATATTAAGAGAAAACAATTTAACACCAAAAGATATAGATGTAGTTGCGACAGATATAGGTCCTGGCAGCTTTACAGGAATTCGTGCATGTACAACTGTTGCAAGAGTTTTGACTCAACAACTTTCTGCTAAAACAGTCGGTGTATCGTCTTTAGAGATATTATCACAAATTTTAAAAAGTGATGATGTAGTTGTTTTAGACGCAAGAAAAAATAAAGCATATGTATATGACAAGGGCATTTTAGGTGCCGTAGAACTTGAAAAAGTTGACGAGATTGTAAGAGGTCGTGTTGTTATAACAGATAACAGTCTTCTTGAAAGAATAAGCAAAAACGCAAAAAAAGCAATTTCTTATGAACAAAATGATTATCCTTTAGGAGAAATTCTGGCGCTTACGGCATTAAAAAAAGAACAAACTGATTGGAAAATGTTAAAACCTTTGTATATTCAGCCACCGCCGGTATTCGGAAAATAAATTATAAAAGACTTGATACAGCCTTTTGGTAATCTTTGCTTTTGTATATATAGCTTCCGGCTGCAAGAGAATTTGCACCTAAAGATTTACAAATTTTACCGGTGAGATTATTAATCCCGCCATCTACCTGAATTATAAGATTTTGAGGAGCATTTTCTTTTATTTTTGGAATTTTTAATGCACATTCATGTATAAATTCTTGTCCGCCAAATCCGGGTTCTACAGTCATAACCAAAATCAAATCAATCTTATCTAAAAAATCATATATTTTATCTGGAGTTGTTGCAGGTTTTATTGAAAGCCCCGCTTTTAAACCGAAATCTTTTATCATAGAGATAGTGTCATATATGTGTTGATTACTTTTACAAGCTTCATAATGAAATGTTATTATATCAGAGCCTGCTTCAGCAAATGCTTTTATATATTTTTCCGGATTTTCAATCATTAGATGAGTATCTAATGTTAAGTCTGTAACTTGCCTTAAAGATTTTACAACCGGAATTCCGATTGTAATATTGGGTACAAAGTGTCCGTCCATTACATCTATATGAATCCAATTAGCACCTGCATTTTGTACAGCAGTAATTTCTTGCTCTAAATTAGCAAAATCTGCTGAAAGTATAGAAGGAGAAATTATTGTCTTATTCATATCTCTATTCTATCATACATATTGATATTCTAAAATATTTTTAGTAAAATGTTTCGTAGAAGGTACAGGAATATATGGCAGATATAATAGCAATAAAAGATTATTTTAAAAAACTGCAAAGAGCAATAAATGAAGATGCTGATTTTACTTTTTTTAATATAAAACTTGCAAAAAAAAATCGCATAGATGATTTATTATGTTGTGTTTTAGCTCTTTTGCCGGATTCATACAAAAAAGCTTTAAAGAAGCGTGCAGTAAATGTAGCTGATCAACTAACATCAGTAAGTGCTTATAACAGACTTGAAAAATTAATAAAAAAGCCTTTTTTATTAAATTCAGAGATATATGTTGTACAATATAACGAGGCTTTAAGTTTGATACGCGCTATAACGTCAAACATAGAACGAGATATAAACAAACTCGAAGGTTTTTAATGTAGTCGTTGACTTTTGAAATAAAATTGATGTACAATTTTATTGACTGTCACTAAATTTTGGAGTAAAAAATGAATAATTCACAACAAGATGTCATATACGGATTAATGGGAGAATTGGAAGAGGCTTTAGATAAAGGATTTTCTCCGTTTGGTTCATATACTGTAGTAAAAAAAGATGTGGTTACCAATCTTTTAGACAGATTATATGCTGCTCTTCCTGATGAAATAAAAGAAGCTCGTGCTTTATTAAGAAGAAAAGATGAACTTCAATATGAAGCACAACAAAAAGCTGAAAAAATTATTTCAGATGCTCAAAATGAAGCAAACAGGCTCTTAAGTGAATCTGATATATTACGTGCAGTTCAAAAAGAAGCTGAAAAGATAAAAGAACAGGTTATAACTGATTGCGAAGATATAAAACGCAAAGCTGTTGATGAAGCTGAGGCAATTCGTAACCAAGCAATAGACGAAGCAACAAGAACAAAAGACGGTGCTTCAGTTTATGCTGAACAACTGCTTGCTAATTTAGAGCAAAACTTAGGTCAAATGCAGGAAATTGTAAAAAATGGTCAGGTTCAACTTGAAAAGCGTAGAATGGAAGCAGAAGGACAGATTAACGGTAATTATGTAAATCAAAGACCTGAATATGCGCAGGATTTCAGAATGCAATAATAATTTAAAGAAAAAAGAAGGCGGGCGGCTAATATAGCC
>CAJOPY010000080.1 GCA_905236505.1 Candidatus Gastranaerophilales bacterium | reverse complement strand
AGAATCACCAAGCATTTTTACAACGTTGCTTCTTACTTTGTTTAAATCTACACCCAAATTTTCCAGTACACGAGCCGCAACGCCCTCTCCTTCACGGATTAAGCCCAAAAGCAGGTGCTCTGTTCCTATGTAATTATGACCAAGCTGCCTTGCTTCGTCCCAAGACAACTCCAAAACTCTCTTCGCTCTGGGTGTGAAAGGAATCTCTACGGCTACAAAACCGGATCCTCTGCCAATTATTTTTTCTACTTCTACACGCGCATCTTTAAGGTTTACTCCCATAGACTTAAGCGTTTTTGCGGCAATTCCGGTACCTTCTCCTATAAGACCAAGCAGAACTTGTTCAGTTCCGACAAAATTATGACCAAGTCTTCTGGCTTCCTCTTGTGCAAGCATAATGACTTTAATCGCTTTTTCTGTAAAACGTTCGAACATTAATAAATTACCTCTTCTTAAAATACGTATTCTAAGATAATTTTACTAAATAAAGCTGAAAAATTCAAGAGGGGAAAGAAGAGAGGAAGCTTAACCTTCGTCGCTTAAATATCTGTAATCTAACATACTTCCTTCATATTTTTCGGTATTATCACCGTAAAATAATGACATGTTGTTTATTACTCTATTCCTGTCAGCTGTTTTTTGAGTTTCAAGCTGCGAATTAACACCATATGCACTAATTTCTTGAGAGGTCACCCTTCCGTCATGATTTGTGTCTATATCATCAAAGTGCGAAAGAACCGTTTCTTGTAAACTGCCCTGCATTCCGGTCATTCCGCTAAGAGAAATAATTTGTTCTCTTGTTAATCCCTGCGTTGCTATATTGTTCATTAACTTTTGAACTTCGTCTGCAGAAATTTTCCCGTCGTGATTAGAGTCTACACTGTTAAAATTTGTACCTAAGTACGACGCAAACGTAGAACCGTATGTCGTATTTGTAACATTCGTATTAGTAAGAGCTGCATTCAAATTCTCTATGGTAAGACCGTCTTGATATTGTCCGGAAAGAAGCGAAAATGTATTTGCAAGCCCTGCGTTAACACCTGAAAATATTGAAGAACCGTCTAATCGTTTACTCATACTTTTATCCTCATTTATAGTTACCTATCATGAGTTTAATAATGTCCTGAACAAAGTCAAACCTCTAAATGAATGAATTTTACCGTTCCTTATAAAATTCTTTGATTTTACTTATTTACATATTCCCAATGATAACCATACATCGTATTTCTGTGCCCTTTACATGCCTTCTTTATAGCTTCAAAATTCATTGTGGTAGTTAATTCTTGATGATACACCCACGCTTGAGCTTCTCTTGCACACTTAAATATTTGTCCTGTTTCAATACATCTTATTGCCTTAGCTTTCATCGGCTGACTTCTGAAAGGTCTGATTTTTGCTTTAATTTGCCCGAATAATTCTTTATTAATCTTGTATCTGCCTTCCGATAAACCATTTTTTAATAAAATTACCAAATACTTTTCCATAATTTCTTCCTTTCATATATAAACCAATAAATATATCGTATTAGTACGAATATGTTTATACTAAACACAAAACAAAATTTTGTATATCAGCCAAATGTCTATATTTTGCAAAAGAAAGAAATGCCTTAATAATAAGACATATACAAAGTTTTAAACTGTTTTTGTTATTGTTTTGTTATATACTCTAAAGTTTTTAAGACTAAACTCTTCTGTTCATAAGTTAATTTTGACATATATGATTCTACAAGCGAAGCTATTTCTTTATTAGAAGCATTTTCATCATCACCAAAATTAAATAAATGCGCCAAAGAAACATTTAAGACATTAGAGAGATTAAACAATATTTTTGAAGAGGGGAAACTATAACCTGTTTCTGTACCGGAGATTGTTTGTTTTGAACAGTCACATTTTTCAGCTAATTGCTCTTGTGTTAAACCGGCTTCCTTACGGTAAAGTTTTACCTTTTCTCCAAATTTTTTCATAATTTCTTCTTGTGTATAAGTCATACTAAAAGATTATCCGATAGAGTCGTACTTCACAAGCGAATTACATCGGTCAGGTACGACCATATCGGACAAATTACAATTTGTTTTATCGGTAAAATCAAACAATAAGTTTTTGTCAGGTTAAACCACCCCTAAAGGCTAGTTATATGAAATACACTTTACTAGCAAAACAATACGAATTTTTATTGAATAACTCAATAACATTTGATATAATAAAGAATAACAAAGGAGTTAATTATGGATATATCCTTATCGCCAAACATTGAACGATTTTTACGAATTAAAGTCGCAGAAGGTTTGTATGATTCCCTCAATGAGGCAATAAATGCAACATTGGGTATTGTACTTACTAAAGAATGTATTTCACAAGAAGAACTTGATATGCTTAATGCCGATATTCAGAAAGGTATTGATGATGCAAATGCGGGAAATGTTTCTGATGCCTTTGAGTTTTTAGATGAATTGAAGGCAAAATATGAATAAATCCGTATTTATTGCCGGTATTGCGAAAAAAGATATAATACAAATTGCTGAATATATTGCAACTGATAATAAAAATGCTTCTGTAAAAATCGTCGGTGATTTTTACGAAACTTTTGAACTCTT
>CAJOPY010000079.1 GCA_905236505.1 Candidatus Gastranaerophilales bacterium | reverse complement strand
TAAAAAAAGCTGTCAGATTAAATGATGATAAAGTTATGCTGATGCTTATTGAGGAATTGGAAAATATCGGTATTACCATACTTGACCAGACAATCTTTATAAAAAATCTAATGGTACCTTCCGGAGTTTTGGGAAAAGTTCAACCGACTCAAGAGCAGGTTGATGACGTTAATTACGGATACTGGCTGGCAAAAGAAACCGGTAAACTTGATATTGGGCAGTCTGTTGTTATTAAAGATAAAATGATTATGGCTGTAGAAGCTATAGAAGGAACTGACAAATGCATTAAACGAGGATGCAAAATTGCAAAGAAAAATTCTCGCATAATCAAGGTGGCTAAACCTTCTCAAGACAAAAGATTTGATATTCCCGCAATCGGACTTAAGACATTAAAAACAATGAAAAAATACAAAGCGGATTTAATAGCTGTAGAAGCCGGTGAAACGATAATTGTCGACAAAGAAGACGTTATTAAATACGCAGATAGACACGGCATCGTAGTAATGGCAGTGTAAAATAAATACCCTCACCCCACTCCGTGGAAGAGGGAACAACCGTAAGAACGAAAATAAACTTCGGATGCGTGCGAGGAGTTTTATGAAAAAAGTTTTTATTATAACAGGTGAATACTCAGGAGATATCCACGGCAGCA
This sequence comes from Candidatus Gastranaerophilales bacterium, assembly GCA_905236505.1. GTDB lineage: Bacteria > Cyanobacteriota > Vampirovibrionia > Gastranaerophilales > Gastranaerophilaceae > CAG-196. The sequence continues at coordinate 1,380 of CAJOPY010000079.1, read as the reverse complement.
AAGTAGCAGAATTGTTAAAAGAACAGTTTCCTGATATTGAGATTGAGGGCATAGGCGGAGAAAATCTTAAAAATGCAGGTGCTAAACTTTTTTGTGACCATTCTAAGATGTCGGGTTTCGGCTTGAGTTTTAAGATGATTGTTGATCATTTATCTTTAGAAAAACGAGTTTCGGATTATATTCTGAATGTGTTTAAGCCGGATTTGGTATTGTGTATTGATTACGGAACTTTTAATTTAAGAGTTGCAAAAAGAATAAAAAAAGCCGCTGATGACATAAAAGTATTTCATTATATTCCTCCTCAGGTTTGGGCAAGCAGAAAATGGCGTATTAAAGGTATAAAAAAATATGTAGATAAAGTTCTTTGTATATTTCCGTTTGAAATTGAGATGTATAAAGAATACGGAATAGATGTTCATTATTGCGGACATCCGCTTATAAAGCAGCTTCCTCCAAAAGCTGATAAGCAAGCTTTTTTTGAAAAACATGGACTTGATATAAATAAACCTCTGGTTTCTGTTTTCCCGGGCTCGCGTCCGCTGGAACTTAAATTTTTGGCAAATACTTTGATTGGCGGAGCTAAGTTATTACAAAAAAAACATCCGGAACTTCAGTTCTGTATATCACACGCACCAAATTTAAGTGATAATGTTTTTGATAAATACATAAAAGATACCAATTTTAAAGTTATTAAGGGTGAAAATCAGGCGCTGTTGAGTGTGTCTGATGAGTTGATCCTTGCTTCGGGAACTGTCGCATTGGAAGCTTCTTTATATGAAGTACCTATGATTATAGGGTATAAAGGTCCATGGATTTTATATCTTGCATATATTTTGTTCAGATGTATTAAAAAAGTTTCACTTCCGAATATTGTAACGGATGAAGATATTGTTCCGGAATTAATTCAGGCAAAATTCACTAAAGAAAATATTTGCTATGAAACAGAACGACTTTTGTACGATAAAAAATACAGAGCAGAAACTATAGAAAAATTAGGGCATGTAAGAGCAAAGCTTTCTGATAAATATTCTGCACAGGAAGTTGTTAAGGCAATAGCAGAAATTTTAAAATAAGCAGTCCGACATTATATATTCGAAATTGCTTTTGTTGTATCGCGGTATTGAATGCTATTTTTAGAACATAATGTTCAAGTGCTAAAAAAGGTTTCTGTTAAAACAGAAACCTTTTTTATAATTATGCTGCTAAAGCTTCTTTTTTTGCATAATCCTCAATAATTTTCTTAATATATGCGTCCAGCTGATTATCGGCAAGACTCCCAAAAGGATTTGTAGTTACACTTTGTTCAGTAATATCTAAATCAATGTCATCATCTGTTTTATCAACTACTTCTGTTCCTTCGCCATCAACTTCACTTGCTTC
>CAJOPY010000078.1 GCA_905236505.1 Candidatus Gastranaerophilales bacterium | reverse complement strand
TCCGTTCTTTTATGTAAAAACATTTTTTTTGCATTTTTTGCCAGTATAGGATTTATTTTTGGATAAATTTTAACATTTTGTTACATTTTAAATTAGGAAATTGACGGAATTTTTGGCTGGCTAGCAATTCGTGTTAGTTTTTACATTAATACAGATGATATTTTTAAAATATTTACCCCTTTAATTTATCCAGCTGAAGCTTGTGACATAGTCATCGCCGTTTATATTACCTTTAATATTGGCTATAAATTTTCTGAAAGCTTTTTCGCTGAGTTCTATGCCCGGAATTTTATTTATTCTGTTTAATATTTCGGAATCCTTTGTTAAATCGACACCCGGAATAACACTAAACAGAGTATTTAAAGATACATTCCCAATCGGTCCGAACATTGTTGAGATTTTCTTGGAAAGTAGTCCCAAAACTTCCATCTCTGCTATAGATGTACTGAAGTTATAAATTCCGGATATAAATAAACTTAAATCTTTACCTTGAGTCGTAATCTCTATATTCTCGGCAATGCCGTCTTTTATATCCATTTTGCCGTATATTTCAGAAAAATTCCCTGTTTTAAGCGGAGTAATTATATCGGTAATACTGTTTATTGACAAACCGGTAATTCCTCCTTTAATAAGATTCCCTGCTTTTAAAAGGTATTCCAAAGAACCGAGTTTTGGCATTCTTCCGTTTATTACTTCAAAATCAGTATTGCCGGAAAGTGTTTGCATGCATCTATTGAAGTCGCTTCCTATACAGGATACATTAATATTTCCGGTTAAGTCCCCGTATATTTGGTTATTTAAATCAAAGATTGCGTACGTAATATCGTTTGCGTTAATGTTTTCCGCTTTTAATTTTACTGTTGTTTTTGAATTTTGGGTGTTATATTCATAATCTCCGATAAGTTTTCCGCTTGCAATATCGGATTTGAAGTTATTGAGTGCAAAAACTTTTTTATCAGACATTGTTAAAATTGCTTCTATGTTTTCTGCGGTTAAGTTTCTTATCTTAAATCCGTTAGCTTTTAGTTTTAAATGTTTTATAACTAAGTTAGACAAATCTATCGGAGTAATTGTTTCCATTGAAACGGTCGGTTCAACTTGTGACATTTTCATTTTGTCTATAATATAGTTCAAATCTATTATTTTCGTACTTAATTCAGCGTGTTCTATATAATAAGGCATTGTTAATTTGTTTTTCAGAGTACCTTTAAATTTTATATCATTACCCAGAACTTCTCCGCTTGAAGATAATTCTATAGTTTTATCTTTAAAAACAAATGAAATATTTTTCATTGCCGTATCCAAAAACGGAATGTCTGTTTCAAAAATATGGAAAGTGCCTATTAATTTCGGGTCAGATAGTTTATTATTAAATTTTAAATCCGATGTAAATTGTCCTTCTTTAATATTTGGCTTTCTGAATATTATGTTAAAAATTCTTGCATCTGTCGGATTGCTCGTTTTAATTCTTAAGTCATGAAATCCTAAATCATCCTTATATATATCAATACCGCCGCTTGCCTTCAGCATATTTAATCGTGTTTGTCTTTTTCCTAATGATTCTATTATTTTATCGTATGAAAATTCGCGAATTTTAATGAAGTTTTGTTTTATAACATCCATGTTTAAATTTAAGACAATAGCATTTTCAATATCTCCGACAGTTGCTCCCAGATAATATATATTGGCATCTTTTGCTAAATTTGCTTCTGATTCAACAGTGTAATTGTCTTTTACGCCTTTTAACTTTATCCAATATACAATATCTCCTTTTAATTTAATCGGATAAATTCTGTTATTGTTAATATACTTATCTATAAAATCTTGTTTAGGTTTTGAATTTATGTAAATATTAAAATCTTGTTTTGTAAATATATTATTAATGCCGCCGTCTACCAAAATCGGCATCTCTCCCGCAATCAGGTTAATTTTATTTAATCCTAAATAGTTTTTTCTTACATAAAGACTGCCATTTATAATTTTTATCGGAAGTTCGTACGGAACATAGGTTAATGTCATACCGCCTATATTTGTAGATGCATTAACATTATTATTATTTATGTTGGCAGTTAAATTTATTTTTCCGTCGCCGAATTTGATTGTTTTTAAAATATCACGGATTTTCTCCGGAATAAATACGTAATCGCTAAAATAGTTTATCAAGCTTAATTTATAATCTTTTAAAATAATTTTACCGTTAAAATTCGGTTTTTGTGCAAAACGATTTATATCTAAATTTATATTAAAAGAACTGTCTGTTTCGGCAAAATTTCCGTTAACGTTTTTTATTTGTATATTTCCGTTTTTTGCTGTTATACTTCCTTCTGATATTTTGAGTTTGTTAGTTGGTTCGGTTCCGAGTATGTGAGCATTAAAATCTAATTTATCGTACTCAATTTTATCAGTTCTTCCTTTGTATTTTCCCGTAATATCTGTATATATTCCTGCAAAATTACTGTTTGTATCCGAATTTACCGTATCTTTAAGATTAAGTCCGGTAATACTTATGTTAGCATCAGCAAAATTGTTTTTGACAATTGCTTTTGCATTTAGAACGGCCTTATTAATTAACGCTGTTATATCAATATTGGCATTTGTGTTTTCATATTCAATTTTACCGTTAATGTGGGATACTTTTATACCGTTATATTTTATGTCATTTTCTTTTAAAAATAGGATTCCTTTTATAAAAAAGTTTTCATTAAATTTTAAATCCGATATATCTTTTACATTTCCGAAAATTCTAAGATTAAAATCGGTTAATCCTTTTATATCATCTATTATAGGAATCATGGATTTAACTTCGTTTATCATTGTGGATGTTTTTATTGCATTATAAAGATAATCAATCTCTTGTTTTTGCGATATAGCATAAAAATCAAATTTTCCTGACAAATTACAAGTTCCGTTTATATCAATGTTGACTCCGTTTACATTTCCTTTCAGAAGTTTAAATACTGCGTTTTCATCATCAAAAGTTAAAATAGCTTCTGCATTTCTTAAAACTAAATTCGGTATTTCTAAAAAATAAGTTGTGACATCATAAAAATTCAAACTTCCCCATACGTGCGGATTTTTACGATTTCCTTTTATTGTTATGTCTATATTTCCCCTTCCTTTAATGTCCATTATCGGAACAGGGCCGATTATAAAGTTTAATATCTCATGAATCGGAACAACTTTTTCTTCCGCCAAAGCTAAATCAATATTCTTTGTACTCCATACGCGAAAATCCGCATATTTAACGTTATATAATTCTACACCGCCTTTTACATAAACTTTTTCTGAGATGCTTGCAGGTACAATAACATCATAATTTAAATATTTTCCCCTAAAATCCAGTTTTATCGTTGCTCCCTTTGTATTTGGAATCGGTTTTGTCAAAATTCCGTTACTGATATAAACACTGCCGTTTATTGAAGGTTCTTTAATATCTCCTTTAATATTTAAATTGCCAATCGCATTTCCGTAAAATTTGTATTTTTTTAATTTGTATGCATCTATATCTTCGGTTTTAAAAGGCGGAAGCATTTTAATAAAATCTTCGGTACGTAATTTATTTATTCTCAGATTTAAATCAAGTTCGGTTAATGATTTATTTAGGTAATTAGTAATATTTCCGCTAAAATTAAGGTTTATATTTTGTGAATTTAATTCCGCGTTTTTTAAGCAAATTGTTTTTTGTGAAATTTTAAAATCGGAAGTCATTGTTAATAATTCCGGAAATATTATTGATTTTGCTTCTTCATTCATATTAATTGCACAGTGTTTAAGTTTTCCGTACAGTTGATTTTTATTTACTGCAATATCAACAATTCCGCTTATACTTTGTAAATCTTTAGGCAGGTAATTTTTTAAAAAATCGCATAATGGCGCTAAATCAAATTCGGAAATTTTTATATCAACGATGCTTTTTTTTATGTCGTTATTTTTGGGTAAATACAATTTTATATCAGCGCTAGAACTTTTGTTATTTATGTTTATGGAACTCTCGGTATTTAATTTTAAAAATCTGCTGTTTTGTTTGTAATAAATATTTTTTCCGCTATATATTACAGGATATTTTTCCATCGGTTCGTGCAATACAATTTCAAAACTGTTTAATTTTAAGGCATCGCATTTAATTCCGGTGTTTTTTATCTGATTAATAATTTTATCATTAAGTTCCAAATTATTATTTAAAACTGAATTTATTTTAAGTTCATTAACCGTAATATTGTTAATATGTATAGTTCTTGAAAATAAAGGAAATATACGGAGTTTAATCTTTGGGTTTTTTATATAAAATGTATCATTTGTTTTTTTTGAATAAATTTTTATATCTTCTGCTTTTAAAGTTGCAGTCGGAAGAATGTTCATTAAAAGGAGCGGTTTATTGACTTCAACTGTATAATCGGAATTATACGATATATTTTCGCATACAACAGGAAAAACTTTGGAAAATATAAAAGGCAAACCTCCTAACCAAAGCGTATAAAACCCCAAAATTATTATTATATATTTATAAAAAATTTGTTTCATTTATTATAAAATAATAATACCAGTAAAACTAATAATTGTAAATGCCAATCAGGATAACAGTATAGGTTTTGGCACTAATCGGGTTTTTAGGTACTGTTTTTATATGAAACCTGCAACTTAACAGCAAACTTCGCTCAATCTCGCCATAATTTTATCTGTAATTACTTTTATATATTCTTTGTCAACCATTCCGTTAATTATGCAGTCTGATATAACATAATTGGGGCGAATGTATTTTTGTGCGGTTTCGTTTACATCTTTAAATTGTAAATCAGCAGCTTCTCCTGTTTTTCCGCGAGAAACAGCTCTCTTATACCATCGCTCTTTTATAACATCCAAAGGAGTAAATACGTAAACTTTTACGTCCATAATATCTCGGACTTCTTCGTTTAGTACGTATAAACCCTCCGTTAAAATAACTTTTGCCGGTTTTTTTATGTCGCCGTCAGGGAATGATTCGCATGTAACAAAATCATATCTTGGAGAACGAACTGTTTCTCCGTTTTTTAAACTTATAAGATGTTCTCTCATAAGTTTTAAATTAATTACCTCAGGAGTATCAAAGCTAAAACCCGTTTTGAATAATGCATCATAACTTCCGGCTTCTTTCAGTTCTCTTGAGGTATCTTTATAATAATCGTCTTGTCTTATAACTGTATAAATTCCGTCTTTTTTATCTCTTACTACTGCCGATATCGTATTATCAACAAATACTGTTTTTCCCGATGCGCTTTCTCCGGTTATTCCTATTAAAAAAGTCTTTTTCTTTTCCTGAACAACCTTTTTTGCAATATTCATAATAAAATCGTCGGATACTTTCAGAAATAACGGTTGCTCTTGCTTTTTATCTTCTTCTAAAATTTCTTTCAGGGTGTCCACGATATTGGATATAACTTCCATATCCAAACGACTTGAGTAAAAATTATAATTGGTTAATTCAAATGTTTCAGCCATCTTATGCTCCAATAGCATTTTACAGCAAAAATATTAAAAAATCTCATGAACTTTATAAAAATTTACTTTTATAAAATTTTATAAAATTAGAGATTGTCATAACCTCTAAGAGGCGGTCTGTCGGATTCGTATTCTCCGTATAATCGGTTTTGCCATCTTCTTTTTATATTAATCGGCTCAAATAATGTTTGATCTTCATAATCTAACGGTTGAATTATTTTTGTAGGATAATCCTGTTTAATTGTTGATTCCGAATAATTATAAGATTTTTCTTGTTTATATTGCTCTGCTTTTACTTCTAATTTTTTTTGCTGTTTTTCTATTTTACGTGCATTATGATTTTCTTTCATTTTGTTAACTTTTGTTTTTGCGGCATCACATTTTTCGCCCGTATTAGACTTAAATCCTTCCCAATCCTTTTTGCCTTCTTTATTCCATCTTCTGTATTTTTTTGTAAATACGTTGTCAAAGTTTGACATGTCATAATAAACTTTTTTAGATTCTTTCGCATATTCATCATCAGAAAGAACATTTTTTTGTACGTTTTCCGCAATTTCAGGGCAAAGCATTCTGGAATAATCTCTTATTTTTTGTAATTGTTCGGTTTGCGGAGATGGACCGCGAGTCAGAATTCTTCCTTCTACAACACTGATTGTTTTATAAAAAGTATTAGACCATAATACAATATTGTTATTTGTGTCAACTAATGCGGCATAAGTTGATATTTTATATGCCGGATCAATGACTGACGCTCCGGCTATATTAAGAAAATCCCAAACTGTTCTGCGCATTACATAATTTTCTGCATCTATTGTTGAAGTTAAAAGTAAAACATATCTGTTTTTCTTTATGGCTGAGATTTTTTTTAGCTTCGGATAATCAATATTGTATGTTGTTTTAAAAGTATTGGTAAGTGTTTTTGCCGGTATCATATATGCTGGACTGCTTTTAAGAAGCTGCCTTTCGTCACTTACAGTCGGACACTGAATAAAATCTGTTTTATTAAGGATATTTATAACTTCACTTGCAAAAAATTCAGAAGTTTTGTCATAAATAAATGAATCAAGTGCGGCAGTATCCGTAACTATGTTATCCGGAATGATAAGCACATTTTTCTTTTGCTCTCCCGCTATAACAAACGGTGAAAACAAAAGAAAAAATACTGCTAAAAATACTTTTATTAAATCTCTCACAACAAGATTATATCATAGTTTTAATTTTTTGTCTTGATATTTATTTTATTTTTCAAATATCAGTTCATCATCTTTTGTATCAATTTTGATGCAATCTCCGTCAATAAATTTCTGTCCTAAAATCATTTTAGACAAAGGATTTTCTACAAGTTGACGAATTATTCTTTTTAAAGGTCTTGCGCCGTATATAGGATTAAAACCTCTTCTTGCAAGAAGTTCTTTTGCATCTTCGCTTATTTGGCAAGACATATTATGTTCTTTTAGAAGTTTTTTGAGATTTTCAATCTGAATATCAACAATAGCAGATAATTGAGCCATTGTTAAACCTTTAAAGAATATAGTTTCATCCACTCTGTTAAGGAATTCAGGTTTAAATCTCTCTCTCATAACGGCATTGACTTTTTCTTTTGTTTCTTCAAAGTTACCGCCGGGATTGTTAATAGAGTCTTCCAAAATTATTTCACTTCCAATGTTAGAAGTCATAATAATAACAGTGTTTTTGAAGTCAACCGTTCTGCCTTTTGAATCAGTCAATCTTCCGTCATCAAAAATTTGAAGCATGATATTAAATACATCAGGGTGAGCTTTTTCTATCTCATCAAAAAGAACTACAGAATACGGTTTTCGTCTTACAGCTTCTGTTAATTGCCCGCCTTCTTCATATCCGACATATCCGGGAGGAGCTCCAACAAGTCTTGCAACATTGTGTTTCTCCATATATTCAGACATATCAATTCTTACGATTGCATCTTCATCGTTAAACAAGAATTCTGCTAAAGTTTTTGCAAGTTCTGTTTTTCCGACCCCTGTCGGTCCCAAGAAAATAAAAGTTCCGATAGGGCGTTTCGGATCTTTTAATCCCGAACGCGCACGGCGAATAGCATCAGATACAGTATTTACGGCTTCTTCTTGTCCTATAAGACGTTTATGAAGAACATCTTCCATTCTTAAGAGTTTTTGCATTTCTGATTCAACAAGTTTTGTTACAGGAATACCGGTCCATTTAGAAACTATTGTTGCAATATCATCTCCGTCAATTTCCTCTTTTAAAAGACGATTTTCATTCTTTTCTTTGCCTTGTATTGATTGCAGTTTTTTTTCAAGTTCCATTAATTTACCGTATTTTAATTCTGCGGCTGTTTGCAAGTCTGTGTTTCTTTCGGCTTCCGCAATTTTTGTTTTAACTTTATCAATCTCTTCTTTTATTCCGGCTTCACCGGTAATAGTATTTTTTTCAACTTCCCATTGAGCTTTTAAAGTGTCAATTTTGCTGTTAAGTTCGTCAATCTCTTCTGTTAGTTTATCAATTTTTGCAATACTTTCAGGCGAAGTTTCTTTTTTTAGAGCTTCTCTTTCTATTTCTAATTGAATTTTTTGACGAAGCATGACATCAATTTCTTCCGGCATGGAATCAATTTCTATGCGTAAAGCGGAAGCCGCTTCATCAATTAAATCAATAGCTTTATCCGGTAAAAATCT
>CAJOPY010000077.1 GCA_905236505.1 Candidatus Gastranaerophilales bacterium | reverse complement strand
ACGGGACGGGACGGGACGAGGTCGAGGTCGGGTATACTTTTACCCTAAAGTTTTAAAAAAATGTGCCGATAATAATTTTGTAAACGTTATAAGGAGTATATTATGAATGAAATTCCAAAGGCTAAGGCTAATGACAGCAATTATGATTATCTTAAGGCAAGATTAAGCAGCGGACAATTGAAAAAATTGGATGCATTAAACGGTACAGAAGGTGATGAGGAAATTGATAATGATGTGTTCACAATTGCAAAATCTATGATAGATCGTAATGAATTGACAGGAAATGTTCTTCAAAATTCCGCATTAGTTCAACAAGTATCAGATATCATGCGAGGAATTAATATGGATGGTATCAATGAAGAATTTAACTCAACTCCAATGACAGGGGTTAATCCGAATACTTTGCGGCAAGGTTTAAATTTGACATCTGAGCAAACTGAAAAATTATTAGCTTTATCGCAAGAATTAACCGGAAATAATAATACAATTGATAGAGGAATTGTAAGTGCTGTAATTTGTATAGTACGCGGACAGCCCGCACCAAAAAGAATCCCTGAATCTATTAATGCAAGAATACAGGCAATTCTTGGTGGAGAACAAACAAGCAAAAACGGAAATACGTTTGGAATTTATTAACAAATAAAAGTGCGCCCAATGGACGCACTTTTTTTAATCTTTAAAACTTTTTATATCATACTGAGTTGAGCTTTTACTTCTTTTCTTTTAACTTTGTTTGTCGTGGTTCGCGGTAATGTTTCGCGTCTTATTATAATATTTGTCGGACGTTTATACGGAGTCAGTCTTTGTAAAAGCTCTTTGATATCAGTTTTTACAATAGCTTCTATTTCTTCATCAGTTTTTTCGTCGTACAAATACGGTTTCGGAACAACTACGGCAACCACTTCTTCTGTTCCGTCTTTAGCACCGAAAGTTCTTGATGCTCCAAATACGCAGACTTCCGCCAAATACTCACTTTTTTCAAGAATAGATTCAACTTCTTCCGGCAAAACTTTTTTACCGCCTGATAATACTATCATGTTTTTTATTCTGCCTGTTATATAAATATGACCGTCATCACCGATTTTTGCAATATCACCAGTGTGGAACCAACCGTCCGGTTCCAAAACAGAAGCTGTTAATTCCGGTTGATTATGATATCCTTTCATAACTGAAGGACCTTTTACAAGCAGTTCGCCTGTTTGCGGATCTGTCTTGTACTTCCAGCTTTTATAAGGTTTACCTATAGAAGCAAAATCGTTTATTTTGTCGGTATTAAGTGCAACTACAGGGCTTGTTTCGGTTAAACCGTATCCTTGACAAACTTTTATACCTATTCTGTTAAAGAATTTTGCAACATTGACGTCCATTGGTGCTCCACCTGAGAGGCAACCCCAAAATTTTCCGCCGAATTGTCTGTGTAAATCTCTGAATAAGAATTTTTTAATATGACCGAATCCCAAAAACTTAGCTATATAATGATATTTAACATTAAACCACCATTTTCCCAATGGGGTATATTTATTTATGCATTCTGCTTCAAGGGTTGTTTTTAGGAGTTTTAAGAATGCAGGAACTATTATCATGAATTCAATTTCTTTATCTCTCATCATTTTTAATATATCTTTAGGCTTTAGACTTTTTGTATAATAAATTGAGTATCCGAAATTTAAAAATGAAGAAAAACCGACTGTCATTTCAAACATGTGGTTCATCGGTAAAATAGACAAAATTGAAATTCTTCTGTTATCCGGAAGAATTTTATCAAATGCATCTTTTGTGATTATAAGTTGAGAAGTGATATTTCCGAAAGTAATTTCTACACCCTTCGGTGCTCCTGTTGTACCTGATGTATATATTATAAAAGCAGTTGCTTTTCCGCTTCTTACTCTCCATTTTGCATCGTAAATATCAGGAAGTTCGTATATGTTTTTGATTCCGTCTGCTTGAAATTTATCGTCCATTACCAAGATTGTTTTTAAACTCGGTATTTCATCTCTCAATTGGTAAGCTTTATCCAAATATGTTTGTGATACAAGGATTACAGACGGTTCGCTATCCAACAAAATAGATTTTAGTTCATAAATAGTAAGTTTATTATCTAAGGGAACCGTAATTGTTCCTGCTAAAACAGAAGCAAAAACACAAGCTCCGTACTCAGGCTTTGATTCAGAGAGAATTGCAAGCCTTTCTCCTTTTACAACCCCGAGCTCTTCTATTAAATATCTGGCAAGTTTTCGTGACAAAAGACCAAGACCTTTATAAGTAAGCTCTCTCCAGCCGTACTTACTTCTCATTCCGAGTGCAACACGACCTTCATATTCATAAGATTTATTTGCTAATATTGATAATAAATGTTTATTTCTTGACTCCATATATACCTCTTCTTTTATATGAATACTGCTTGTTTATTGTATTATATCACAGTCAAATTTAAAACACTTAAATTTTCTATGCTTTTATATACAAAAGTTAATATTTATCGGCTCTGTCTGCTGCAAATGTTGAAATTAACGGTATTAAAATGTAATATATTGTACCAAGAATAATTAGTGGTTTTGCAATTTTTATTCCCTGTATTTGTTTTGATAAATTCTTATCATTTTTATTTAATTCTTTGTATTTTTTTATAAATTTATCTGTAGGTTTTTCTAACAGTTTATCAATTGTGTAACCTGATGCGATGCTTAATCCTGTAGAAAGTCCTGCATTATACAAAAGAGTTTTTTTTCTTTTTTCTTCTATTGTGTTAGTTTTATTTATTGTAAACATAAATCCCAAAGTTGCTATGGTATCGGTTATTGCGGTAATATGCATAGGGAAATTTGTGTCTTTAAATTTGTTTATAAATTTAATAATTTTTTTGTTATTTATTGTTTTTCCGATGTTTTTTGCTGTTTTATCCGTTAAACCTTTGAACGAAGTAGGATTATTTGGGGGTAAACTTTTTTGTTCATTTTTTTGCATTTTGTCCGATGACAGCATATTAACTATGTACGGCATGCCTTTAGCGGTCATGTATGATTTTGGCAGGGCAACTAATGCTGCAGCACCAAGTTTAAATAGTTGGGTTGCAAAAATATACCCTTTAGAGTCTGTTAAAATTTTTTCTTTATCTTTTAAGTTTTTTATTGTTTCATTTTTTAGGTATTTCTTGGGATTTGAATCTATTTTTTTTACGGAAAGCGCAAGCGGAACAGATATTGCAAGCATCAGTATAAAATTTATTAATGATGAAGTTATGGATTTTGAAGCGGCTATTTTTTTATTTTCTTTATCTGTTTTTGGTGTGCATAAAATTGATACAGGCCTAATTGCTGAGAATGCAAGAGTTGCGGCTGCACCAAAAAGTGCACCGTTTGAAGACGCAAATTCAAGTCCTCTTTTTACGGCTTTATTGGTATATAAATTTCCGAATGAGATATCCCTTTTATCGTTTACTTTCATTTATGTTTATAAGATAACATAAAATGAGTAAAAAAAATAAGAGAATAGTTTTATGAAAAACTTATACAAAAAGTATGAAATCATTTTTTTCCTGTTGATATATTTTGTTTTATTTTTTCAGGCAATATTAAATAAAGATTCTATTATAGCTTTAATATCTGCTTTTTGCGGAATAACTTATACAATTTTGGCAGGAAAAGGAATTCCTGTATGTTATCCGATAGGAGCAACAGGTTCAGCTTTTTATGCATATCTTTCGTTTGCGGGTAATTTGTGGGGAAATTTAATATTGTACTTATTTTATTATATTCCGATGCAAATATTGGGTTTCTTTAATTGGAACAAAAATTTAAAAAGTGACAAGTATGAAATCATTAAAGTAAAACTAAAAACAAAAGAACGTTTTTGGCTGTTTTGTTCTGCTTTTTTGCTGTCACTGTGTGTTATAGCTATACTATATCATCTAAAAGACAACAGTCCTGTTATAGACGGTTTAACCACTGTTTTTTCTGTTTTGGGAATGTATTTAACGGTAAGACGATGCATAGAACAGTGGTTTGTTTGGATTGGAGTTAACGTTTTGTCTTTAATTATGTGGTTAAATATTGCTTTAGACGGTGCAAAAGTTTATTCTACCGTATTTATGTGGTTTGTGTATTCAATACTTGCGATTTATTTTTGCTTTTCTTGGCACAAAGAAATGAAAGAAAAATTATAGATTGCTGATTTTACCGATTAAATGACGGATATTTGAACTTATTGTTTGCATAATTCAATATATGCTTTATTTAGGTGTTCTTGGTTAAAAAAGTTTGTATGTCTATTTCCTTTAATGATTTCAGAAATAAATTCGCATAACGGTAATTCGGATATTTCTTCATTAAAATCCGGAATTATTTGAGAAAGAATGTTTGTTCTTATTTTTTGTGTATTAATTTTCTGTATTTTAATCCATTCATCGGAATGCGGTGTATAGTGATATATTGTAACAGGTTCTCCTCCTAAGTATCCGAGCTTGCCTCCTCTTATAAAAATTTGTGTCCATAAGTTGTAATCTTCCGCATAAATGTAGTTTTCGTCGTAAATAAGATTATGTTTTTTCAAGAAACTTTTTCTTATCATTACTGTAGGATGTGCTATTATGTTTTTCTTCAAAAGAATCAGACCAAGTTTGCAGCTGTTATTTGAGTTATCAATTAATATATGTTCTCTCCCGCCTGCGGAAAAATAAGAACCTAACAAATCTGTTTTTTCTTTCTCCATAAACCTTACTTGTCTTTGCAGCCGGTTCGGATAGCTTACATCATCTGCATCAAGTCTTGCTATGTATTTACCTTTGGCAATTTCCAGTCCTTTGTTTAAACTTTTGATAAGTCCCAGATTATGTTCATTTTTTATTATTTTTATTTTTTTGTTTTCTTTGTACTTTTTCAATATCTCTGAAGTTTGGTCAACAGAGCCATCGTCTATTACAATTAATTCCCAATTTTTGTACGTTTGTTTTTCTATTGATTGAATAGTGTTTTCTAAAGAATCTCCCATGTTATAAGAAGATATTATTACGCTGACTTTCGGATTTTTATAATAGCTTATCAAACCGGCTAACATCAATAAAATTAATATAAATAAACATATAATTTTTAAATTTTTCATAATTCAGTTTAACTTTTATTACTTGTTTCTTTGAAAAAACTTTGCCAAATCTTTATGTTCTATAATATGTGAAATAGGTCTTCCGTGCGGACAAGTGTATGGCATTTCACACGTTCTCCAATTTCTTATAATCTCTTGCATCTGAAACGGATTTAAATATGTGTTTGCTTTAACGGCAGCTTTACAAGAGGTTGTAATTAAAATCTGTTCTTCAATATTATCAATATCACCGGATATATGTTCTAAAATATCAGCTAAGATTTCTTTAGGAGATATCTTTGATAAAATTTGAGGAATTTTTCTGAAAATAGCTTCGTTATCAGACAAAAAATCTATTTCATATCCAAATTTGCATAATTTTTCACGATTTGTTTCCAAGATTTCTTTATCTGTAGGAGATATTTCTATGACATCAGATACAAATAAAAGCTGAGAATCAATATTTTTTGTTCGTTTTAGCTGTTCATATATGTACCTTTCTTCGGCAATATGTTGATCAACGATTTCTAATCCTTCTTCTTTTTCTATCAGAATATATGTTTTTTTATATTGTCCTATTATGACATCTTCTTCCCGTAAAATCGGTTGTATAAATTTTTCTTGATTAACAAAAGACTGTTGTTTTGGCGGTTCATATATTTTTTTAGGAAATTCTTTTACTGTTTCCAATTTTTTTTGTGTCTGACGAAAAAGCTCATCAATACTGCAGCCGGATTCTATCAATATAGTATCTTTATCGCTTTCTGAAACTTCATCAAATGGTTTATTTTCAACCAGCCTCATTTGAGGTGCATTATCTGTTTGATTTTTTAAAAAAATTTTAATTTCTTTTTCGGATAAAGCTTCGTTAACAGCTGAATATATAAAATTGAAAATCTGATTAGTGTTTTTATATCTGACTTCTTTTTTTGTCGGGTGAACATTAACGTCAACATCTTCGGGCGGAATTTCAAGATTTAAAACTATAAACGGGTGCCTTAAATTCGGAATCAAATTTTTATAAACTGTGTCTATTGACTTTTGAATTACCGGACACTTTACAATACGTGAATTTACGTACATATAATAATCTTTTTTGCTGGCTCTTGTATAATTGGGTTTGCTAACGAAACCGTAAATTTTTAAACCGGAAATGTTATCAGTTCTTTCTACTTTTTTAAAATTTTTGCTTATATCTTCTTGAAAAAGTTCCTTCATGACAATGGATAAATCTCCTTGTCCTGTCGTTTTTATAGTAGTTTTACCGTTATTTTTTAATTCAAATGCAATACTGTTGTTCACAAGCGCCAAAGATTGTATAAGTTCACTAACGTAGGCATATTCGGTTTTTACGGATTTTAAAAATTTTAGTCTTGCTGGTAAATTATAGAATAAATCTTTTATTTCCATAATTGTACCGACAGCACAGCCTGTTTTAGCTTGTTTAACTTCGGAATTTTCGCATTCAACTTTTATTCCGGTATCGCTATCTTTAGTTCTTGTGATACATGTGAGTTTTGATATGGAAATTATGCTGGCAAGAGCTTCTCCTCTAAATCCCATTGTTTTAATATTATATAAGTCTTCACCTGTTTTGATTTTGCTGGTTGCGTGTTTGGAAAAGGCAAGAATTATATCGTCGGGAAAAATTCCGGAGCCGTTGTCGGCAACACGAATATTTCTGCATTCATTAGAAAGATCTATTGTTATTTTTTTTGCGCCTGCATCTATTGAATTTTCAACAAGTTCCTTTACAACCGAAGAAGGCCGTTCAATAACCTCTCCTGCTGCAATTTGATTAATCACATTTTTTGACAGTTGAATAATTCTTCCCATAATACTCCTTCACGGGTTTATTATACATCAAAATGAAAAAGTTTTATACAAAATCTTGCGGAAACCCAAAATTATACTTGCGGAAGCAGAAGTTATAATTCAACATCCGCTCTTGCAGTTTCAAATTTTTTCAGCAAACTCACAGGTTTATTTTTGTTTTATGGTATAATAAAAGCGAAGGGATTTATAAATGGCATTAAAAAGAGAAAAAAACAAAAAACTAAAAGTAGCGTTTCCTCATATGGGAACAATATCAATTGCATGGGCGGCAGGACTAAGAAAAATGGGCGTGGAACCTTATGTTCCGCCTTATACAAGTAAAAAAACATTATCTTACGGAACAAAAAATTCTCCGGAAGCTATATGTTTACCATACAAATTGATTTTGGGTAATTTTATTGAAGCAATAGAAGGCGGTGCTGATTATGTTGCAATGATTACATCACCCGGTATTTGCAGGTTGGGTGAGTACGGAAATAACATATACAGTACTTTAAAAGACTTGGGATATAATGCAAATTATATAGAGTTATCGCTTTATGACGGAATAAAAGGGTTGTATAATTTTTTAAAAGAAATTTCCGGTAAAAATGACCCGATTTTGATATTGAGGGCAATAAATATTACAATAAGAAAGATTTTTGCAATTGATGATTTAGACAGAGCGTTGTCATATTATCGTGCAAGAGAAGTTAAAACAGGTGAAGCGGAAAAAAATTATAAGAAGGCATTACGCATAATAGATAAAGCAGATTCAACACATGATTTAAAAAAAGCGTATGAAAATGCTTTAAAGGAAATTGAAAAAACAGAAATAGATCCTAATAAAGAAATATTGTATGTAGATTT
>CAJOPY010000076.1 GCA_905236505.1 Candidatus Gastranaerophilales bacterium | reverse complement strand
TGAACCGACAGAAGCTTATGTAACAAGTGATAACGTTCCGCTCAGAAGTACTCCTATAGATGCGGGATTAAACAGAATTGCACATTTATTTTGCGGAACAAATCTTCTTATAACAGGCTCACAAGGCGATTTTTATAAAGTAAAATTAGCAAAAAATAAATATGGTTGGATTTCAAAAAAAGATGTTAATTTGAATTACGGAGCTCAAGAAGGTCCGGCAGAATTTGTCGGAATGGATAGTGAAAGGTTTAAAAATGCAATAATCCAAACAATTTCTTTTACAAAACCGCTTCCGTACACAGTTGAAGATAATAAAAAAGAAATAATTTTCCGTGTTTATAATCCGCAAGCAGGCGAAAATACTATTTATAATATAAACATTCCAAAACCGGAAAAATATGTATATTCAGTAAATGAAAATTCCGGAACATATACATTTAAAGTAAGCAAATTGCCGGAAGAATTATCGGAAATTAAAGTTGTGATAGACGCAGGTCATGGCGGAACCGAAAAGGGAGCAATCGGGTGTCTTGGCGATGAAGAAAAGGATATTAATTTAAAAATAGCAAAGAAAGTGTATGACAATCTGAAAGCGAGCGGTGTAAATGCTGTAATGACACGTGAATACGATTGTAATTTATCACTTTCGGACAGAGTAAATATTGCCAAAGAAAATGATGCAAATATATTTGTAAGTATTCATTTGAATTCAATCGGCGCGGATACCGAAATGGACATTCATAAAACGCGCGGAACAAGCGTATTTTATTTCAATAATAATTCTGAAGACTTGGCTGAAATTGTGGAAAATTCTGTTACCTCAAAAGCCGGCACTCATAAAGACGGGGTTAAAACCGCAAGTTTTGCCGTAATTCGTCCTACTGATTATGTGGGAATTTTAGTGGAAACCGCATATATGACAAATCCTTTGGACTCTTGTTTGTATACAAAGGATAATTTTATAGAAAAAGCGGCACTCGGGATATCTGAAGGTATAATAAAATATATACAAAAATAAACAGGCTTGAAATGGTTAAACTGTGGACATTCTGACTTAATAAAACAATGCAACATTTTATGTAAAATGTTGCAACCGGTAATATAAAATTCCAAGAAGATACTATCATAAATATTTTTACTTTAAAAGACATATCATAAAAATATGAATATTTTAAATTTCAAATAACTGTGTATTTCTTTAAAACAGTTTATTTTAGTGTGTTTTATAAACAATGCAACATTTTACATAAAATGTTGCAAGATTATTTCATATTAATCGGTAGATAAATTCCGGAAAGGTTAATAAAAATAAGAATAAAACATTTTTAATATGAATTTTGTAATAAATATCCGTAAAATATTTTATTTACCGATAATATTATTATTTTTTCCGGCATTTGCACTAAAAATACCCGGAACAAATTTTATATATTTGTATATTCATTTCGTAATTTATATTTTGCTGGGATACTTATTACTTACACGTCCCGTTAAATTTATATCAAAAATTGCAGATGTTATAAAAGCAACTCCTGTTAAATATTTATTTATAGCAATGATAATGATGATACTAAACTCAATAATTTTATTCTTATTAGGAAAGTTGAGCTTATATGTTTTATTGGTTTACATATTCGGGAATATAATATTTAAAATTATACCAATTTTAATGTATTTTATGTACATAATTGACAGTATAATTCCTTTTAAAAAATTTCTAAAAACATTCATATTTTTATTTTGGATAAATTTAATAATGGGGTTTGTATCGTATATCGGTCAATTTTATGAAATAGATTTTATTAACGGCTTTTTTAATTTTTTTGCAAATATAAGATTTATTACATCGGGATTATTAGGGCGTGATAGTTCGTTTTCTTCTAATTATCAAGCATTTGGTCTGCCAAGACTGGACAATTTATTTGAAGAACCTGCATTTTATGCTTTGTTTTTATTTTTATTTCTTCCTTTCGTTTATAATTTCAGAAAAATGAACTTTCACTATGTTAAAAATAAATACTTTAACCTAATTATTTCAAAAACACTACTCCCTTTTACTTTAATAAATTTATTTTTGACATTTTCACCGATAAATCAAATCTTTGCATTATTCTTAACAATAATAATTTATTTTAAAGATATAGTCAGGTTTATAAAAAAATATTTCATATTTTTATTAGTAATAATATCACTTGCAATTTGGGTAATATTTACAAAAGATTTTTCGGATACTTATTTATCCAGAGTTATAAATGTCATGTTAAACGTAAAATCGCTTACGGATTTTGCTATAATTGAGCCGAGTTTGGCGACGAGAATTATCGGAGCATTGAACTCTGCTTGTATTTATTTTCAACATCCAATTTCAGGTGTGGGGATGGGAAATCTTCCTTATGCTGCATATAATCAATATTTACAATCACCATTTCCGTTAACGGAAGAAATTATTAATAAGACTGCCGTATATGTTGCAAACGGAAAACCGGTTGCAAAAATTATGGGTGGATTTTTTACAACTATTTTAGCGGAAAACGGAACTTTAATTAGTTTGATTTGGTTGTATTTTATATATAAGTTATACAAAATATCTTCGGTTATACAAAAACGTTCTTGTTGTAATAATGACTACTTTTATTACTTATTTTCCCATTCATTAAAAAATACAATTTTTGCAATTTTTATTGTGTTCTTTTATGATTTATCTTATACAAGTTTAACCTTTTTGACTATTGTTATACTCGGAATAACAGGAATTTATTCATACAAAAAGAATATATTAAAATCAAATGAATAAAATAATTTGTTATAAATTATTTTACAAAAATATATTTTTCGCCAAAGCGGCTTGGCTCAGGTTTATATTTGGATAAGTTTAAATTCAAGTCATATTTAGGGTATGAAATATTTAGATTACTCACACCGGAACATAAAATTTCACGTTCGGATAACATTTTTGTAACAATATCTTCGTTTGTTTGTTCCATACATTCCCTATTTATTTTACAAATTTATCTTATAATATTTTATTTTAATTTGCAACAAAATTATAATTATATGAGATTAATTGCCAAACGCCAGCACTCGTGATAAAATTCTATAACATAAGGAGAGATTTATGAAAAAAATATTTGTAATATTTATAGCTTTATTATTTACTACTGTACATTCTTATGCAGGTACATTTAAAGCAGACGCAAAAACAAAACGCGTTGCTGCCGGTACTCAGTTCCAACTGCAGTTTTTACAGCCTGTTTCAACTTCATCAGGCAGTGAAGGTGATTTTTTTACGGCAGTTATAAAAAATGAATTAAAAGCTGATTCAACAATAATTCTTCCTGTCGGAACGATTGTCAGAGGAAGCATATCTTCCGTTAAAACAGCAAAGAGATTCTCGCGCGGAGCAAAATTATATCTGGATTTTGACCACGTAGTTACTCCTAACGGCAGACAAATCCCGCTTGATTTATCGGTTACAAGTTATGATAAAATATATTATGACGGCGGTCTATACAAAAACTTAGGATACGGTGAAGCTGTAAAACAAAATTATGACAGAGGTGTTGAGATTACAAAAAATGCTGCTGAATATGGTTTAAGTGTTCAAGATTCTCATCCGGGATTACAATACTTAACAACTCCGATTTGTGCAGTCGGCGGATTTTTCGGCGGAGTCGGTTATTTTATAGGTGATTCTGTTGCCGATATGTTCAGGAGGGGACAAGATGTCTTTATAAAAGAAGGCGATATTTTAAATGTAAGTCTTATTAATCCTATAGATGTACCTGTTTATTAATAAAAGGAGGTTTATAATGAAAAAAGTTCTGATTTTATCTGTAATGTTTGTAATAGCTACAGAATGTAATGCTGCAAACTTTTATCAAAGCAACAATCCATTTCCGCAAACATCTATTCAGAATTTTAACAATATTTATGAATCGGAACCTGATGTAATTCAAACAGAGCGTAAAAAAGCTAAAAAATCATGGTTCAGAAGAAATACTTCATCAGAAATACAAGAAAAAACGATAATTAATCAAGACGAAAACAACGGAAGTTTTTATGTATTTCCTGCCGAATAATTAAATATCAAAAACATCATTTTCTTTATAATAATTTTTCTTGCCTTGTCTTATTTTATTATTACGTTTTTTTACATCTTTTGAAACATGTTTATAAGCGTTATCCAATGAAATTTTTGCAATTGGCTTGTTTGTTCTTCTGTCATTTACGGTAAGCCAATAAGATTGTTTTATATTGTTTACGCCAAAAGATATTTTGCCGGCAAATCTGTCACCGGGTTTCAGTTGAGAAAAAATTAGTCTTGTATCTCCAAATACAGAAGGATTAAATGATACATTATAATCATTAACCAGCGTTAAATCCATGCCGGAAAAAGTCTTTTTGGACATATTTGAGATACAAAGTGAGAGAGTTATTGTATTTGCTTCTCCAAAAGGATCTTTTTCATAAAGAATATTTGATATTCTGATATCCAATCCCGGATAGTGCAGTTCTTCCTGTTTTAATGCTTCTTCGTTATATACAGGCAGCTCTACATCAGACAATATTTTTACTTTAATTTCATCTCCCGGAGATATAAGAACATTTTTTCCTTTTCTGTATAAGGACATACCGAGCCCTACTGTACCTCCGAGAGCGGCTCCGCCTGCAAGAGTGTATCCGTGAGATGCAATTGCCGCAGCAGGACCTAATGCCTGAAGTGCAAAAACTCCGCCTATTACTCCGCCTGCTGCTGTCATTCCTAAGTCGGTAGCAACAATTTTACCGACCTCTTTTACAGGATGAAGCTTTGTGGACATTTTACCTTCTATCGGAATTTCTCTTTTATCAGGAGTTATTAAATAATCAAAACTAAGTTCCAAATATCCGTTTCTTCCGAGACGTTTCGCTTCTCCCATATCAATAATAGAGCCGTGTGCAAGAGTTCCTTTCGGTATAATAACTCCTTTATCTCCTATGACGTCAGATGTAATCTCCGCAAAAAACTCATCCCCTTCTAATGCATAAGATGCGTCAAGAACTTGAGATACAGTCATATTTATAACATCTTTTTTTTCTAATATTTCGGTTTTTCCCGTAAATAAATTCTCTTCAGGTATTGAATATTTGTCATCATATTCCGCATACCCTTGAAAAGGTGCGTCTGCAAATACTGCACTATTTGCAACCAATATACTTATTAAAAATGCTGCTAACCTCTTCCTCATAGTAAGTATTATACATTTATTTTTCGTTTTTATCAATTATTACATAAATTCTTTTAGCCATTCGCGCTCTTGAGAATTTAAAAGCTCATAATTAATCAATTTATCTTCATATCCGATTTTTACAAATGAATGTGTTTTTCCGCCCATTCTGTAGCACGAATTTTCCAAGCGTACACCGAAATATTCGGGATTGTACAATCCGGGTTCTATTGTAAAGCACATTCCGTCCTCTATTTTTTCTTTTGCAACTTCATTTTGCGAAAGATTCGGGGGAGCCTCATGAACGCTTATACCTATACCATGCCCGAGTCCGTGCGAAAATACAAAACCGGGAACGGCATTATCCAAAATTGTATGTGCATAACTGTCTATTTCATAACCCGTAATGCCTGTATTTTGTGAATTTACCCCTGAATAAAATTCGTTTTCTTCACAATTTTTGCTGTAGTTATAACAATTTAAGAAAGCTTTTAAAACGTATGTATAAACCTTTTTTTGTAATTCGTTGGGTTCACCTTTAACAAAAACTCTGGTTATATCTGTTGCAAGTCCGCTATGGTAATAAGCACCGCAATCTATTAATACCAAGTCGCCATTTTTTAAAATAACATCTTTTGAACAGTTTGAGTAATGCGCAAGTGCCGAATTTTTGTTTATTGCAACTATTGATTTAAAGCTTAAAGATTTTGCTCCGTATTTGTAGAATTCTTTTTCCAATCGTGATGATATATCGTATTCAGATAAATTTTCGTTATTTTCTATAAAATCCCGTATTGCTCTAACCGCTTTATCCGTTTTTTCAAAAGCGTCTTTATATGCTTTCAGTTCCTCTTCACTTTTTATAGATTTCATTTTTTTTATTTGTGAAGATTTTGTAACAGGATTTTTTATAAGCGCATAATCATGGGCATTTATGGAAGATTTATCAACAATTATTTTTCCGTCATAATTTTTTAAAAAATCTTCGCACTCTTTATCATTTGCAAAAATTTTTTTCTCGGAAAACTCTAAAAACATCTTATTCCAAATCTTAGAGCTGTACTGTTTTGAAAAATCTCTTAGTCCTGTAATATATGATACTTCTTCTAAGTTTGAAACAAAAGTGGCTTCGGGGCGGAAATCTTTTTCTTCAAAAGCTTTTTCATGACTTATTGAATGAGGTTCGGTATAATCATTTATCGGGTCTGTTTCCAAAAGTTTAACTTTTATTCCGCTAAATTTTTCCAATCTTAATTGAGAAATTTTTTTGCTTACAATCCCAAGTGTTTTATTCGGCAAAATAAGTTTGCAAATCTCATCATCTTGCTTTTGTCCTAATCCCAGCTTAACAACGGTTACATTCTCATTTACTTCATTATCCGCTTGTGTGTGATACCTTCCGTCAACAAACAGATATATCTTATCTTTGGTAATAAGTGCATCTCCCGTTGACCCCGAAAAACCGGTAAGAGTATATCGTGCGTTTTCGGATAATTCCGAATACTCACATAAATACTTATTTGTTGAATTAACAAGAAGGTAATCTACCCCTAAAGAATCCAATAATTCCCGCAAATTAACTAATCCTCATCTATATCGGTAAGTTTTATCAAATGCCATCCGAATTGAGTTTCTACAGGCTCGGAAACTTCTCCCTTTTTTAA
Source organism: Candidatus Gastranaerophilales bacterium (assembly GCA_905236505.1). GTDB lineage: Bacteria > Cyanobacteriota > Vampirovibrionia > Gastranaerophilales > Gastranaerophilaceae > CAG-196. The sequence goes on along the minus strand of CAJOPY010000076.1, from coordinate 4,882 downwards.
AGCAAAAACTGCATCTTCAAAGGGTTTAACCATCATGCCTTTGCCAAACCAGCGTAAATCTCCGCCATCACGTCCTGATGGACATTTTGAATACTCTTTTGCCAAATCTTCAAAAGAAACTCCGTTATTGATATCCAATAATAAATTTTCCGCTTGCTCTTTTGTGTCTACTAAAATATGACTTGCTCTTACTTTCATATCTACTCCTTTTTATTTTAAATGACAATACAAGAATAACGGAAATTCGCAAATATTGCAATATTTAAATGTAATAGCGTAAACGCGAACAATATAATAGTTTGCGCTATCTTTTATTTTATGATATAAATAGTATATAGGAGGTGTGTATGAAGATTTTATCTGTTAACAATGCTAACAGTAATTTTAGTAATTTCAATTGCAATAATGCAAATTTTAAAGCAGGAGTTAAGGTAACGATTCCGGCTCGTAATGTAATAAAAGAGAGTTATTCTTCAAAAATTAATCCGGAAATTAATCTGGCGCTTGAGTGTTTGAGTAAAGCCGCTGCAAAGTTAAGGAAAATGGTAAAAAATCAGTATCCTATCGGCAAAGACATTGTTATAGACAAAATAAGCAAAGAAGAACTTAAAAAAGTGAAAGCAAAAAATCCAAACTTTAATCCGCAGCATACAGTAAGTTTAGACGGTAAAAAGGTTGACTTTTTCTATAATTATAAAAACATAAATCCGGAAAAACTTGATGAACGCTCGGATGAACTTGCAAAAAATTTGTATAATACCTATAAACATCTTTGTGAGAAAAAATAATTAAACAAAAATCATACTTAATAAATATGTGAGCAAAAGTTTAAAATATAACTCTTACTCACATATTTTTTATTGTTTACAATTAACTATTCAGCTGCACGAATTTCTTTTACTTTAGCCGCAACAAAGCATGCCGCAACAAGGCAAATTGCACCGATAATAAATGTATATTCCCAATGATAGTTTATTCCGCCGTTAGCCACGCCATTAAATACATTATAAGAACATTTATTTATAAACCAAGACACAAGCGTGCAAACAAATACTTGAGGACCTGCTATAAATATATTAAATATACCCATTACCGAGCCTTCCGTTCCAGGTTTTATGTACTGCGATAACATAGCAAACGGAAGCGCACAAATACTTGCCCAGCCAAGACCCGATATTCCCATTAGCACCGCAACAAATTTAGGTTCGTGACAAAATGCCATACCTAAAAAGGCGAGCGCCATTGAAAGCATTGATAAAATGTGAACTTTTTTATTTCCGTATTTAACAGAAAGAACACCAATCGGTATTGCAACAATGAAACATACCAAATTGAATATCGCAAAACATATGGAAGAAAAATTTGTTCCTGAAAGAAGTGCTGCATCGTATGATGATTTTATAGCTTCGCTAACACTTGATAAATCAGGTACTCCGTACACAGTATGTACCGCATATTGAGTAAAATAAATCATCATACACATATTTCCTATCCAAGTGAAGAACTGCATCAGACAAATTTTGCCGACTTCAGGAGAAAGCGCAAAAAAGTCTTTAACTGATTGAATAAAGTTAAATTTTTCTTTTTCTTCGTTTTTTATAGGAACATATTTTTTTTCTTTTATTGTTATACAAGTCCAAGCCATGCCAAGTGTAAAGGCTAAAGCTGCCATAATAAATTGTGCATTAATCGTCATTTGATAACCGAATGCCCATTTTAAAAACGGTGACGTGCCTGCAGCTACAACAGACCCAAGTCCTATCGCAAGACTGATATAAGAATTTGCAACCGAATGCTGTTCTTGAGGGACAACGTCAGGAATTAAAGCTCTGTAAGGACCTTGTGCAATATTCACGCAAGCATCTAAAATCCATATCATAACAGCAGCAAAACATAAAGCCGCAAGCGGATGAATTAGTATATGTAATGTGGAACCGATGGTATTTGTAATAACCTCAGAATTCGGAAGTGCCCATAAAGCGAGAGCAGACAAAATAGCTCCGCCTAAGAGATACGGTCTTCTTCTTCCGAATACGGAAGTTGTTTTATCAGATAAAGCACCTATTATCGGTTGAACAACCATCCCCGTAAACGGGCCTGCCAGCCATATTAAACCGAAAATAAAAGGAGATGCTCCAAGATTTTCAGTAACGGGACCTGATAAAATAATTCTCATTTGCCATGCAAATTGCAATCCGAAAAAACCTAAAGCAAAACTTAAGAATTTTGCTGTGTTAAATTTTTTTAGCTCTTCCATATAAACTCCTGTTAATATACTCACATATTGAATATATATTCAGTTTACAAGTAAAAAATTTTATCGTCAATATTAATAACCGAATTTTCCGGTTTAGCGGTAATTTACAATTATTAACATTTTTTCTTTTATAAAATTTTAGTAAAATTATCCTCGTGTTATAATCTAGTGGTAAATATGTTTAAGAAGGAGAAAATTATGGCAGGGAAATTATTAGCAACGATAGACAGGTCGGCAACAGAACAACTTCAAATCTCAATATCAGAATACAGGGGCAAAAGCTATTTTAATTTGAGAATATTTTATACAACAGATGACGGTGCAAATTGGCTTCCGACAAAAAAAGGTGTAACCTTTGCTCCTGATCAATTAGATGTTTTATCTGATGCGATAGAAGAGGCTAAACAAGAATTTATGAAAGAAGAAGAGTAATTTTAGTCAAAAAAATTGGTTAATTAGTTATTTATACAGATTATGACAATCCAAGATGAATTTATATCAACAGTATCACATGAAATGAGAACTCCGCTTACAAGTATAAGGGGGTTCTCACAGACTTTGCTTTCATCGTGGGATAGGATTGATGACGAAAGTAAGAAAAAGTTTATAAAAATCATAGAAGAACAGTCTAACAGGTTAATTAATTTAGTTGAAAATGTTCTGACCGTTTCAAAAGCAAACTCAGGCATTCTTGTGATGAAGCAAGTTAATATAAATTCTTCTATAGAAAAAATTATTCCTATATTTTCACAACAGTATAAAACACATAATATAGAGTTTTTGCCTCAAAAAAAATTACCGCCGGCAAGACTTGATGAAGACAAATTTCAACAAATAATGACCAATTTGATTGATAACGCGCTAAAATACTCTCCTGAAAATTCTGCAGTAAAAATATCAACGGAATTATCCGGAGAAAATTTAGTAATAAAAGTAAAGGATGAGGGAGTTGGTATAAAAGAAGAGGATTCTGATAAGTTATTCAAAAAATTCAGCAGAATAGAAAACCATTTGACTTCAAAAACTCAAGGAAATGGTTTAGGACTATACATTACCAAACAAATCACGGAAAAAATGGACGGAATAATTACATATGAAAGTGAATTTAATAAAGGAACAACGTTTATTTTAAAATTTCCTGTATATAATGAGGAGGAGGCTTTGCAATGCTCTCAAAAATCCTAATTATAGATAAAAGAAAGGAATTGCCTGCAAAATACAAAAAAAATATAGAAGATGCGGATACTTCCGTATATATAACCGGTGAGATAAAATCAGCACTGAGTGAAATCCAAAAAACAGAGCCGGATTTAATAATTGTTTCTGACAGCATTGATGCTAAACTTAGTGATTTCTGTATGAGTATACGTAATCTTACTTGCAATACAAGACCGGTTATAATAGCATTATCAAAGTCGGCAGACAGCAGTGACAAAATTTTGGCTCTTGATAGCGGTGCAGATGATTTTTTGAGCGAACCTGTCAATATAGAAGAATTTAAGACGAGAATAAAAGCCCATTTAAGACGCGATATAGAGCTGAATTTGGATACAAAAACACTTCTTCCGAATAAAAAAGTTGTTTATAAGACTCTAAAACGGATTTTAAATTCAGAACACCCTCATGCAGTATTGCTTATAAGTATAGAGAGGTTGGAAGAATACAGAAGTGTGTATTCAGAAGTTGCGGCAGATAAACTTATTCAAACATTTGTTGCAATAACACGTTCTGCTGTAGAACCGGATGATTTTATCGGACAGCTTAATGATACTAATTTTATAATAATAACAAATATATACAAAGCGGAAAAATTGGCGGCATTTCTTACGTTTGCATTTGATACAGTTGTGCCGAAGTTTTATTCACAAGCTGATGCAAAAAGAGGATATATGCTGCTAAAAAGCGAAAGACAAGCGGGAATGCGAGCAAATTTTGCGGCAATACATATAGGCGGAATTTTAGGTAATTACGAAAATATGCAATCCGAAAACGCGATATTGGAAAGACTAATCTCAACTAAAAAAATGGCAAATACTCCATACGGTTCAAATTATGCAATAGACAGGATAAAGCTTACCGGAGAGAGTGTTTATAAAGAAGAAAATTTAATAAACAGTATTTATATAAAAGAGCCTGATGAGGCATTGGCATTGCTGCTCAGAACGACATTGGAACTGCAGGGCTACGATGTAACAGAAAATATAAACGAAGATGATGAACAACAGCCTAATATATTGATTATAGATAGCGGTGAAGATTTAAACGGACTTGAAATTTGTAAAACGATAAAAGCAAACTCTAATTTTACAAATTCAAAGATAATAGTGACAACATCTTTTCATGATAAATCTGCTGTATTAGACGCAGGAGCGGATTTATATTTGCCCAAACCGTATGAACTGACAGAGTTAATACAATGGATAGAATACCTAAAAAAACATACAGATTAGATGAATAAACTTGCATTTTATAATTTATGTGATAACTTATACATATAAGCCGAAAATAACAAAATAAAGCAATCGGCTTAAAACAGATGTAAGCGTCCGTAGCTCAGCTGGATAGAGCATCTGCCTTCTAAGCAGAGGGTCGCGCGTTCGAATCGCGCCGGGCGTAAATTAAAGA
>CAJOPY010000075.1 GCA_905236505.1 Candidatus Gastranaerophilales bacterium | reverse complement strand
TACATTTTCAATTTTACATTTTTATTCGTTCCTTTCTTTTTATGTCGCTGTATTCTGCCTATATTATCAAAAGCAGGGTGCAATAATCTGCACTCTCACATTTACCCCACTTCCGCAAGTTTTTCCAGCTTTAATTTTTGGTCGTATTCAATAAGAAGATGAATAAGTTCTTCCAAATCGCCGTCAATTACAGTCCATACATTAAGGTTATGGTTAATTCTGTGGTCTGTCAATCGTCCTTGAGGAAAGTTATATGTTCTTATTCTTTCACTTCTGTCACCGGTACCCACTTGCGAACGACGAAGGTCAGTTATTTCCTGCATTTGCTTCTGTACTTCCATATCGTACAATTTTGAACGCAAAATTTGCATTGCACGTTCTTTGTTTTGTAACTGTGAACGCTCTTCTGTACAGAAAATCATTATACCTGTAGGTTTATGGAACAATCTTGCTGCGGTTTCAACTTTGTTTACGTTTTGTCCGCCTGCGCCGCCACTGCGAGCTGTTGACATTTCAATATCTTCCGGTCTTATTTCTATTTCTACATCATCTACTTCAGGCATAACAGCAACAGTGGCTGTTGATGTATGAACTCTTCCCTGAGATTCTGTTTCAGGTACTCTTTGAACACGATGAACTCCGGATTCATATTTTAGTTGAGAATAAACAGCGTCGCCCTTTATAGAAATAATTATTTCGGAATATCCGCCGGCTTCACACTCCGTTTTTGAAAGAATTTGTGTCTGCCAGCCCTGTTTATCAGCATATTTCAAATACATTCTTGCCAAATCACCTGCAAATATGTTTGCTTCATCACCACCGGCACCGCCTCTGATTTCTAACATAATATCTTTATCGTCCATCGGGTCGCGAGGAAGCAGCAGAACCTTCATTCTTTCTTCATATTCAGGAATTTTTGATTCGTTTTCTTCCATCTCTGCTTTCAAAAAAGCTTTCATTTCTTCATCTTTTTCTTCGTGAATCATTTGTTTTGCTTCTTCTATCGCATCTGTAGCTTTTTTCCAAGCATAATAAAGTTCTACTGTTTCTTCCATAGATTTTCTTTGTTTTGACAAATCTCTGAATTTATTATAATCGGCAATAACATTCGGATCAGAAAGAGTTTGCCCTAATTCAACGTATTTTTTCTCTATTTGAATAATTTTATCCAACATATCTTTCATAATAAAATCCCTTTTTAAATAATAGTCGGTTATATTATACCAAAAACATAAATGATTTATGACATGCATAAATACATATCAAGTAATATCGCTTCATATAAGCTCTTTTAAATAAATATTGCTGAAAAATATCTATGATTCTTGCATTACTTTCAAAAGCGTGTCAGCTGATTTTTTTAATAAAGCCAATTCTTCGTCGCTGAGCTGTATCGGAACTAATGTTTCTACACCGTCTTTTCCTACAATTGCGGGCATACTCAGTGAAATATCGTTTATTCCGTAATCACCTTGAATATAAGAAGAAATTGGCATTATTGATTTTTCATCTCTTACTATTGCTTCGCAAATTCTTTTTACTGTCATTGCAATTCCGTAATATGTAGCCTTTTTCTTACTTATAATTTCATAAGCACTGTTTTTCACATTATCGGCAATTCTTTTCATTGTTTCTTCATAATTTGTATATCCGCGCATTTCACAAAATTTCTTAAGCGGCACTCCTGATATATTTACGCCAGACCAAGCAGTAATTTCAGAATCTCCGTGTTCGCCTATAATATACGCATGAACACTTCTTGAATCTACATTTAAATAATTTCCAAGCTCATATTTAAGTCTTGCTGTATCTAAAACCGTTCCGGAACCTATAACCCTATTTGCCGGAAGTCCGGATAATTTTACTGTCACTGTTGTTAATATATCTACCGGATTTGCAACCACCAGTATTATTCCGTTAAACGCTCTTTTTGTAATCTCCGGCACAATTGTTTTAAATATGTTTATATTTTTCTTAACCAAATCCAGTCTTGTTTCACCCTCTTTTTGGCTTGCACCTGCAGTTATTATTAGTACAGAAGCATTTTTAATATCATCATAATCACCGGCATATATTTTTATGGGTTTTGCAAAAGGCACACCGTGACTAATATCCAGAGCTTCACCTTCGGCTCTGTTTCTGTCGGAATCTATTAATACAAGCTCCGAAAAAAGACCGGATTGCATCAAGCTAAATGAGCAAGCAGCTCCGACAAAACCTGCACCGATAATTACCGCTTTTCTTACATTTGTACAATTTAAGCAATTATTTTCCAATGTATTACTCCTTTGATTTTATTGTGATTCTGCTTCGGTAGTTTCAGCCGTTTCCGAATTTTGTGCTGATTTTTGAACAGGTGTTTCTTGAACAGTTTCGGTTTTTTGTGTTTGAGCCGGCTGAACGGTATCTGTAGTTTTTGTTTCTGAAACAGGTGGAACTTCAGGCGCTGATGTTTGCGCAGGAGTTGTTTGTTTAGTTGTTTCTTTTATGCTTTTCCAAAGATTTTTAAAATCTTCTTTCGTTGCATTAATTTGCTCTTTTGCTTCCTGTATCTCTTTTTTCTTTGTTTCTATAGTATTGTTTATTTCTTCTTTTGTGGTTTTTATATCAGTTTTATAAGCTTCTTTAACTGTTTTTACGGTATCT
>CAJOPY010000074.1 GCA_905236505.1 Candidatus Gastranaerophilales bacterium | reverse complement strand
TTTGCAGATGATAAACAAGAGGCACTAAATACTTTTAATAATTATGTAAATGCCGCTAATAGTTATAGTAACACTGTTGAAACGTTTTACTCTCCGTCGGCAAAAATAATTCGTCAAGTAATAAAACCCGACGGTACAACTGCAAATGCATATACAGATACTGCAACATATATAAAACAAATGAAAATAGGCCAAGCAGGAGCTAAGATAAGAAAATATAAAAATACATATACAAATGTAGTTGCAACACCTATAAGTGCTGGAAAAGTCAAAGTTTCGGCAGTCAGACACCCTTCCGGTGATAATGACAGTTTGAAAACCTACATGGTATTACAAAAACAATCTAACGGTAAGTGGATAATAGTAGAAGAATTGATGCAAACCAGACAACAAATATTTCTAAAGTATGTAAAGTAAAGTTTTTATAAATCAAAAAAGTCCTGAATTTTCAGGACTTTTTACATTTATTTGGTTTAAATTAGTTATTACTTAAAACTAATCTAAATGTTGCTAAATTTTTTATAGATAACATTTTATGTTTATTACCTTGTTTTTCTGAAATAGCAAAAATTCTGCAAATTCTTTGAATTTCTTCTATAGCTTGTCTTGAATCTAATTTATATACATTATTAATAGGATCTGCAATAACGGACATTGTAGCGTTTAATTCTTCTTCTTTCATCATATCTCCTTTTGAATTCTCTTATATATATATAAAGTATTTCAGTTTGTGAAAATTGCCTTTTTTGAGTTCTAATATTAAGTTTTGTAAATAAAATTACTGAAAAATAACTGTAAACCCTTGTATTTATTGATAATAAAAGAGTTTTATTGTATGTTAAAAGAAAAAGGGTTTTTGTGTTGGATTTTAATGGTATATTAGAAAATTGCGGATACGGAAAAGATGAACCTCCATCGGTAATTCTGGCAAATATTGCAAAGTTAGAGGAGTTTTACAGTTCAGATGAACTGGTGCAGATATATAATTATTTCTTGTTAAATATAAAAAATTTTGAAGTATTAAAAGGCATAGTAAAAAACAGTTCATTATATAAATCCAATGAAACTCTTTCTATTTTACTGAATATACTGTTAAAAAAGGAGGAAACAACCGAGTCTGATGAATATACTGATTTAAGGGTAGCTTGTGCAAAGGTAATATCCGAATATAAAGATGCCTCAACATTGAAAGACCTGTTACATTGCTTAAATGATAAAAATGAAAATTATAAAATAAGGTTGGCGTGTGCAGATGCTTTAGGGCGAATAGGTGATAGTTATGCAGTTAAGCCGCTTATAGATGTAGTACAGGATGAAAATGAAAAATCTGTGTACGTAAAAGAATCAGCAACATTTGCTCTTGGTCTAATAGGTGATACAAGTGCAATAGATCCTCTTGTTGCAATAATGGATGCAAAACAAGGAATTTGGGATAAATTTACTTTTTTGAAAGAAAAAATTGTAGAAGTTTTAGGAATGCTGAATATTAATAATGATAAAGTACTTAGAGTGTTAAAAAATTCGTTGATGGATGTTTCTCCGATGGTAAGAATAAATGCTATAGAAGCTTTAATGAATAGTGAATATGAAGAAGCTCCGGAACTTATAAGAAAAGCTTTACATGATGAAGATTATGAGGTTTGTCGTAATGCTCTTGTTGCGCTATATAATATAGAAGGGCGTGATATTTTAGAAGAAGTTATATCACTTCCTTGCTATTCGGATGCATTAAAACAGGAAGCAGAAAATATTATAAAAGAGTATGAGGAATAAGATGAAAAAGTCAATAATATTAATATCAGGCGGACTGGATTCTTTAGTTGCACTCGGAGTATGCAAAGATGAGTATGGAATAGATTTAGGTTTAACATTTGATTACGGTCAGAAGTCAGCAAAAGAAGAAATTTCTGCATCAAAAAAAATCTGTAATTTTTATAAAATTCAACATCAGGTAATAGAGCTAAAGTGGTTAAAAAATATAACAAAAACATCCTTGGTGTCTGATTTGTCCGTACCTGAAGAAAATTTAGGGACCAAAAACAGTGCAGAATCGGTTTGGGTTCCGAATAGGAATGGATTATTTTTAAATATTGCTGCTTCATTTGCAGATTCATTTGGTTATAATTATATTATATTCGGAGCAAATAAAGATGAAGGTAAGACATTTCCTGATAATACAGAAAATTTCAGGAAGAAAATTACAGAAGTATTTAAATATTCAACCTTAAAAAAACCGCAAGTTGTCGCTCCCTTGATAAATTATTCCAAGAATGATATAGTAAGAGTTGCAATGGAGAAAGATGTTCCGTTAGAATTTGTAAGGAGTTGTTATAATTCAGGGAAAAAACATTGCGGAAAGTGTGAGTCTTGTTTACACTTAAAAAATGCTCTTATATTTAATAATGGGCAAAATTATATAGAAAGATTATTTTAGTAAATGCAAAAAAAATATATAGAAAAAGAAATAAAATATATAGGTTCACAGCTCAGTCCTCATTGGATTTATAAGAATTTTGGTTTAAAAGGAGATTCAATAGTTGCGTTTGTTGGTGAATGCAAGGTTGATTTAACTGAAATGGTTGACATAGAAGACGTTATTAATAACGAGCCTATATATAGTAAATCTATGCTGAGTTTTATATCTGAACAATTCGGAATTGGTTTAACAGAGGGAGTTTTGCGTCAAAGACTTTTGATATGTATTATAAAAGAAGTACTTGAGCAAAGAGGAATTAGGGTGAAACGTTCCGGAGATGATTTATTTATAGACGGTAAAAAATTATCGGTGTCAATTGCAACGAAATCAATAACATCAATATTGATACATACCGGCTTAAATATTGTTTCAGAGGGAGCTCCTGTTGCTGCTTCCGGTTTAAAGAGTGATTTGGGTATTAGTGATATAAAAGAATTTGCTCTTGAAGTAATGGACAAATATTCAGAGGAGATAGAGGATATTAGCTTTGCTACCGTAAAAGTGCGTGGTGTGTCAGAAACATAAGAGGATTAAAGATGGCAAACAAAGGGTATAAAAAATATATGAAAAACGATGTTCGCAAAGGACATCCGCTTATACAAATATTTGCGGTATCATTCTTCGGAATGTTTCTTCTTTTTACATTTGTAATTAATTCATATTCCAAAAGGCTTACAGTAGATACTTCGATCGGTGATTATAAAGAGTCTTCGGAAGAATTATTAGAACAGAAAAAAATTGTTGATGATCGTTTGCAGATGATACAAAATGAAGATCAAGGACGTACTTTTAGCGATTTGATGAGTAAGCCTCAAGACGTTCAACCGGCAGAAGATCCTTTAAAAAATGATGTTATATATGAATCAAAGATTACAGAAAAAAAACAGCCGGAAACAAAAGATGATATACCGCTTCCTGTAGTGCAGGATCCTGTATATAAAGTTTTTGTGGGTTCATATACATCAGCGGAACAAGCAAGAGTCGCAAAAGAAATTATTCAGGAGTCCGGAAATGGTTTAAATCCGATAGTAAAGTGTATAGGATCTAATGATTACACATTGCAAGTCGGAATATTTAAAAATAAACAAAGTGCTGAAACTATGTTAAATACAATTCAGCAAAATCATTTGCCGGGACGAATTGTTCAAGACAATTAAAATGAACAAAATCTTTACAATTTAAATAAATCTTTACATCGCGAAATATTTTGATTAATTTTTAAAATTTTATGGTACATTATATATATAAATCCGTTATGGGGAATTAAGACTGTCACAGGTTAGTATAGGAGATAATTAATGCCAAAATATCTGACTAAAGAAGAGATTAAGCAATGGAGAAGTTCTTTAGAGAAAATAACATTGGAAGAATTTGCAGCAAGACTTGGAAAAGAAGTTGAAGAAAGTAAATCAACAAATGATGTAGTAGACATTTTTATGTCAAACGGGACATCTTCAAATACAGGTAAAAATCTTAATGATGGTTTTTCCAGAATAGCAGAAAGAGCATTTGAGCGTGAACGTCAAATTTCGCATACTCCGTTTTCAATAACGAAGAAAGATATGTCTGATAAGAGTTCTGTTATAAAAGAAAAACAGGTGAATGAAGTTAATAAGAGATTAAGTAAAATATTGCCAAAAACGACCGGAAAAAGAACATACGGTAATGAGGTGTCAGTTAATATTAAGAAAGAGCCTGAGATTGTACTGAAAAAGTCATTAACAGATAGAGAACAAATGGTATTTGAGTATTTGTTGAATAACATAGGTAAGACGGTTTATGCAAAGGATTTAGCACAGCTTTTGGATTTGCCGAGAGATTATGTATACAAATATATAAAAAATTTGCGAGCAAAAATAGAAGGTGACAAACTTAAGAATGTCCCATCCGGTGGATTCGTTCTTACTGAATAAATATGGAAGTTGTTAATTTACTTACATTTTTGAATAAAGTTCATGATTTGGACACTTTGAGTTTTTCGGAGTGTAATCGTGATTTAGTTAATTTTTTAGATTTAATGACGGAAGACGAACAATTTACACGATATATAGACTTAGGTCTTGTGTATGTTAATCAAAAAAATTCAGAAAGGTATGTAATAGTTGACGGATTGAACAGAATTCTTTCTCTTTCTTTGCTGTTGCATGCGATATGTGAGTGTTATAAAAAGACAACAGATCAAAATACAAAAGCTATAAAGACTATTCGTTCCAAATATCTATTTGCGTCTGCGACAAAGCCAAAATTGCATTTGTCAGAGAAGGACAGCAAATTATATCTAAAAATAATAAATGGAGAACGTCTTTCGGGCGCAGAAAAATCCAAGCCAATGTTTAGACTTTTGCATAATTTTTGGATGCAGATTAAAGAAGAAAAGCTGCAAGCATCAAAAATTTTTAAAATGCTCCAAAAGATAAATATTACACTGGTTGAAACTGATGATGTATCAAAGAGAAATTTGTATTACAAATTAAACAGAGAAAATAGAAAATTGAATCAAATTGGTTTAATAGATGATTTTTTGTCTGAAAAAAAATTAGCAAAAGAG
>CAJOPY010000073.1 GCA_905236505.1 Candidatus Gastranaerophilales bacterium | reverse complement strand
TGAATTTTTTGCGTTAAACGAGCCTACGTTTTTTGTCTGCAGTGCTAATCGCACTTTGACAAAAGTCCTCCGCTCTCTGCAAAAAATTCGCATTTCGGACATTTTGTGCCAACATATTTCCGACCTCTCAAAATCACTAAGATTGGCTGGACTGCCACGCTTCCGCTCGCAGTGACAAAATTCACTTCCGAGCAAATTACCTATTAAAAGGTAGTTTACTAAATCACAGCGAAATAATCAATCTAACTGAAATAATCAAACTACTCAAAAAAATACATCAAAAAAATACAAGACAGCATAACAAAAGTTATACTGTCTTATATACAGAGGGGATGGGATTCGAACCCACGGTAGATTTGCACCTACACGACCCTTCCAAGATCGCACCATCAACCGCTCGGACACCCCTCTTTATTCTCGGTTATGCGCTTATTATATATGAAAACTTTTTTATTGTAAAGAAATTCAATTCCTGTATTTTTTACCTTGCCAAGAATCTCTTACTATAAATTCTCTGTCTATTTTATTTAATATATCAAGTTTTTTACCTATCCATCTTGGCGCTATAAGTTCGGTTCTTAAACCATTTCCTGCTAATCTATGTATTGTTGTTTTTGTTGGAAGATATTCCATAAAGTCACAAACCGTTTTTACATACTCTTCCTCTGTCATAAATTTTATATCGCCTTGTTCATACATTTGTGCGAGCTTCGTTTCTGATAAAGCACACAGCATATGTATTTTAACACCTTCCGGTTCCAATCGTGCAACCGTTTGTGCTGTTTCCATCATCTCTTCATATGTTTCAAACAAATCTAATATTAAATGTAAGCAAACATTTATTCCATTTTCTTTGGTTTTTTCGTATGCTCTTAAAAAACAATCATAGTCGTGTCCGCGATTTATTTTTTTTAATGTTTTATCGTGCACGGATTGAAGACCATACTCAATCCATGTATAATACTCTTTTGTAAAATCGGATATTAATTTTAACTTATCTTTATCAACACAATCCGGCCTTGTTCCGATAGATAATCCTACTATATCATCTCTGCACAAAGATTCTCTATATATTTTTTCAAGTTCATTAACAGGTTTATAGGTATTCGTATATGCTTGAAAATATGACATAAACTTTTTTGCCTTAAATCTTTTTGACAATGTTTCCGCGCCGGTATTCACCTGCTCGCGTATACTCAAGTTAGGTGAATGTGCTTGTGAAAAACTTCCGCTGTCATCACAAAATATGCAGCCTTCTTTTGATATTGTTCCGTCACGGTTTGGACAAGAAAATCCGGCATCTATTGTTATTTTATAAACCTTTGCTCCGAATTTGTTTTTTAAATATTCACTGAACTGGTTATATCTTTTATCTGTTCCGTTATACTCCATATACTAATTATAAAAAAAAATATTACTTTTGTAACCACATAAAATTAAGATATGTGGAGAATACAATTATTTTTTTATTTAAAGCTATCATTTATTTAAAAGGAGTCTTAATATGAATTTTGAAAAATCCGAAACATTACAATGTTTAATAAATGCTTTTGCGGGTGAATCTCAAGCCGGAAATAAATATACAATATATGCGAAACAAGCTAAAAAAGAAGGATACAATTGGATATCAGAAATTTTTCTTGAAACTGCCTGCAACGAAAAAGAACATGCCAAGCTTTTTTATAAAGAAATACCAAACGGTTACTATACTCCTAATGCAATTTATCCGTTCTTTTTTGCGAGCACATATGAAAATCTTTTATCTGCATCAGACACAGAAAAAGATGAATGGGAAAATATTTATAAATACGCCTCACAAACAGCTAAGGCTGAAGGTTTTAATGATATTTCCCGACTTTTTGCAAATATCTCAGATATTGAAAAACGACATTCTCACAGGTTTTTAAAACTTTCTGAAGAACTAAAAAATGAAACACTTTATAAAAAAAATGAAACATTTCAATGGATATGTACCGAATGCGGTCATACTCATATTGGAAAAGAAGCACCCTGCAAATGTCCGGTTTGTGACCACGACCAAAGCCACTTCGTTTTATTTACGGAAAAATTCTGATAAGATGCTTTAAGCTAGCTGCTTCAAATGGGTTAAACGAGCTCTGTCTTTTCTACTTCTTCCGTTGTCGTAAATTTAACAATATCGCCCTCTGCTATATCATTAAATTTTACAAAAGACAGACCGCATTCAAATCCCTGCGCAACTTCTTTAACATCATCTTTAAATCGTTTTAACTGGTCAACTGCGCCCTTAAATATTTCTTTTCCGTCACGATAAATTGTCGCGGTATCATTTTTATTAATTTTACCTTCTGTTACATAACAACCGGCAATTTTTTGAGTTTTACCTATTGTAAATATTTGACGAATTTCAACCTGACCTGTTTGAACTTCTTTAACATCCGGTGAAAGCAGAGAAATCATTGTATGTTCTATATCTTCCAATATTTGATATATAATATCATATTTCTTGATTGTTACACCTTCTCTTTCAGCAGCAGCGAGCGCATTAGAATCCTCTTTGACCGTAAAACCAAGAATCAGTGCATTTGACGCTGATGCAAGCATTACGTCGGCTTCTGATATATCACCAACCCCGACGTGTATAATTTTTGTAACAATCTCTTTTGATTCAAATTGAGCAATAGCCTGTGATACAGCTTCCGCAGAACCGTGAGTATTTGCTTTAATAATAAGATTAAGATGCGGTACATCATCTTCAGCAGCACCTGCTTCTCTTCTCATATGAGCGGGGAGCATAGCCTCCAAGCGTCTGTCACGTTCTTTTTCCTTACGTTTGTCAACAATAGCCTTCATTTCTTTTTCGTTTTGTACCACTTCAAAGTAATCACCTGCATTTGGCACTTCTGTTAAACCTAAAATCTCAACAGGCGTTGATGGTTCAGCTTTCAGAATTCTTTCGCCGGAATCAGAAAGAAGCGCACGAACCCTTCCGCATGCTGTTCCTACTACCACGCAATTTCCGGCTCTTAACGTTCCGTTTTGAACCAATAACGTTGCCACAGGGCCCTTTCCTTTGTCCAAATTTGCTTCTATTACAACACCTGAAGCTTCCGCTTTTGGATTGGCTTTCAAATCTTGTACTTCGGCAACAAGCAAAATATATTCTAAAAGCTCATCTATTCCGTCGCCCATAAGTGCTGAAACATTTACAGTAATTGTTTCCCCGCCCCATGCTTCCGGAACCAAACCGTGCTCCGTAAGTTGTTGAAGAACTTTGTCAGGATTTGCGCCCGGTTTATCACATTTATTGACTGCAACAATGATAGGAACATCGGCAGCTTTTGCGTGGTTTATGGCTTCTATTGTTTGAGGCATTATACCGTCATCAGCCGCAACAACAAGAATTGCTATATCTGTCGCTTTTGCACCGCGAGCTCGCATTTCCGTAAATGCTTCGTGACCCGGTGTATCAACAAACACTATTTTCTTTTCGTGTTTATTATCCAAATAAACAGTGTATGCACCGATTGATTGAGTTATACCGCCAACTTCTGTTGCAACAATTTTGTGTTTTGATGCTCTTATACTGTCAAGCAATGTTGTTTTACCGTGATCTACGTGACCCATAATAGAAACAACCGGAGCTCGCTTTTTAAGAAGTTTTTTATCAACATCTGTTAAAGCTTTTTTCTTTTGCTCCTTTTCCATCTCTTCTTCAATAAATGCATCAAAATCTTCTTCCAAGACTTCCAAATTATATTCCGCACAAACTTTTTTTATTGTTTCAACATCAATCAATTGATTTACTGTTGCCATAATCCCTTGAAACATAAGAAATTTTACTATCTCTGCCGGTGTTTTTTGGATTTTATCAGCAAGTTCCTGAATGGTCATTGCCTGATTTACCACAAGCGAAGTAACTTCTTCTATCGCTTCTTCCTTATGAGATTTCTTTTTATGCTTTTGCGCGGCAGCTTTTTCAAGAGAAATCATTTCCTGATCTTCTTTTTTTGAATTAAAATCTTTTTCTTTCTTTTTACCGTCATTACGCCTTTTTGAAGGACTGCCTTTTCCTTCGTATATTTCTTGAGGTATAATTCTTCTTTCTACAAGTTTTTTATCGCCCGTATTTTTATTAAACGGTTTTTTGTCACCCTTCTCAAACGGTTTTCCGTCTTTTCCTTTTACTGTGTCCGATGGTGTTTTGGGCGGAGCTTTTCTGACTATTTCTATTCTTGATTGATTTTTATATTCAATTTTTGTTCTTTCAATTCTTACTTGAGGTTTTTCAGCTTTTTTTATAATTGGAGCCGGTTCTTCTTTTTTTTCTTCCGGAGCCGGCTGAACTATCTTTTCAGGTCGTTCCACTTTTTCAATTTTGGCTTCTTTGGTAACTTTTTTGACCCTTTCTATTTGCGGAACTGATGGTTTGGATGGTTTTTGATTGGTTTCGGGAACGGTTTCTTCTGACGGAGCTTTTGATTTTTTAACTATAAATGCTTTCGGTTTTGAAGAATCTTTTTTAGGTAAAAGCCCTAAATGTTCCTTTAATTTACGAATTTGAACAGGGGTGACTGTATTTGAATGAGATTTGACTATAATATCAATCTCTGCAAATTTTTCTATAATTTCTTTACTTGTTTTCCCTAATTCTTTTGCAAGTTCACTAACTCTTAAGTTGTCCATCCAATAATCCTTTCAAATCCGCGTTACCATTATATTTAAGCGCTTTTTTCAATCTGTCTTTTTTTAAAGCTGTATCAATACATTTCTGATTATAACAAAGATATGCAGATCTGCCAAATATCTTTGAATTTGGCTGTATAATAATATTTCCGCTTATATGTTCCTTTGTTATTTTTATTAATTCGCTGCGGGATTTAAGTTTACCACAAGCTGCACATTTTCTTTTGTGTTCCAAATTTCTTCAAGTGAATAATTTTTAATTGAAAGTGGAAAATGGAAAATATTTTAAATAATTTTCAATTTTACATTTTCAATTTTACATTTTTATTCGTTCCTTTCTTTTTATGTCGCTGTATTCTGCCTATATTATCAAAAGCAGGGTGCAATAAT
>CAJOPY010000072.1 GCA_905236505.1 Candidatus Gastranaerophilales bacterium | reverse complement strand
CGTGTAGAAAGTTTTGCAAATTTTATAATTTCATCCAAAATTCTTTAGCGCATATTACCAACAATACACTAAAATAAATTATAGCACTTTAAAGTCTAACAGTTATTTTGACAACAAGTCACTTAATTTTATATATACAGGAGTATCTAATTTAAATGAAATAGTACTTCCGGCTTTTAGTTTATAATTCAAACCTTTAGCCATTGAACTGATTAAGATACCGAACCCTCTGCATGTTCTTGGAACTACAACTAAGCCAACTATACTTAATGATTCTGCTGTAACTACAACAACACTCAACACAGAAAAAGTCACAAGTCCTATACTTGCAGGTATAACTCTTAATGCATTTAAAAATTGAGAAGATTTTAAATCACTTCCTTTTTTGGGTTCCATTCTTACGACATAGGTTTGCCCATTCGGAAAGATTATCTTATCTATAATAATATATGCCCGTGCTCTCTTAAACACCGGCTGACTTTTTTTAATTTTTACAAACTTACCTGAAAAACGTGTATGTTCCGGCAAAACAACACCATTTGAAGCCTCTACTTTTGAAACCAAACTGAAAAATATTTCATCATTTGGGTTTGTTTCGTTTATATCCAAATCTGATTCTAATTCCAAAACATACTTAGTTTTTGGACTTAGATAAACTTTTTCTTCTTCCACAGTTGCCATAAACATATCAAAATTTTGGTCCTGAACCTTGCTCATTTCTGCAAATAAAGGTTCTATAGTTAGAAAATTTATCAATAAAATTAATACAAATAATGTAAACTTTTTCATGTTATCTTTCCAATATAAATAATTACCGTTAAATAATATAAAAAAAAACAAAAAATGTAAAGATTTATATTAACAATCTACTATTTTTATTTTTGCTTAACATTTATACAATACAGAATTTATAAAAATTGGTTATGTTCTTTTTCCCAAGCTACTGTTGTCATCTTGCCGTGTCCCGGATAAATCTCTGTTTCCGCAGGCAAAGTAAATATCTTATTTTGTATACTTTCTACTATTTGACTGAAATCTCCGCCTTCTAAATCACATCTGCCGACAGCTTCTTTGAATATGGTATCACCTGAAAAAAGTTTATTTTCAACAAGATAGCACACCCCACCTTGAGTATGTCCCGGAGTATGTATAACTTTTATCTCCTTTTTCCCAAGACTTAAGACATCTCCGTCATTGATAAATATATCAATTTTAGGAATAGTAATTTCCGGCATGCCAAAAGCCGGCAAATACATATTTGCGCTTTTTAACTGAATTAAGTCACTTTTGTGCATAACAATTTGCGCTTCGTTTGGACGTATTCCCGCAATATGATCAAAGTGTCCGTGTGTCAGCAATATATACTTTAATTTTGCATCATTTTCTGCTAAAGTTTTTCTTATTTCAGGATCGTTTGCAGAACAATCTACCAGAGCCGCTTCTCGCGACTCTTCATCTATCAATAAATAATTATTATTATCAATAGGAGGTTCTCTAAATATTATAACTTTCATAACCATATTGTACCAGAGATTGCGAAAAATTAAAATTTTTCTCGCAATCTCCATATAACAATTTTAAATCAAGCCGTACGCTATCAATCAGCACCGCAAGCGCATTCGCTCTGTTTACACATAGAGCAAAGCAAAGAATGTCGCTTAACTAAATTCAATTAACCTACTACTGACAACTCTCCATGAGTTTTTTCTTCTGCATATTTTGGCGAAAACCAATTATTTTTGTATCCTGCATATCCCACACCGGCTGCAACCGCAGTTGCAGCTGCAATTCCTATTGTCCATTTTCCGCCTTTTGAATGTGCCCAATTTCCTAATTTTGTCCAGAAGCCGGATGAACTGCCGCTGGTTTTCGGTTTCGGTTTTTCCGCGCCGAAACCGATTACGTCGCTTGATTCAATAGATTTTGCGTCTTTTTTAAATAGTGCTCTGTACAATTCTCCTGACGGATTATCAGAACGAATGATTGCCTGATTGTTTTCCCATCCGGTTTGAATGTTTATCTGATTTTTTAATATAGTCTTTGCTACATCATCATTTTTGTGAGTAATTAAACATCTTTCTAATGAATCGGCTAATTCATCCGTCATTACTTCATCTCTTAGCTTTCTTAAAGCGTCTTTGTATTCCGCAACAACATTTCCTATAGCCTTATCTTCATGCCCGGTTAAAAGAATTTTTTCAAGAATGTTATCAGGTACACTTTCAACTGACATCTGATGTTTATATCTTGCTGTTATTTCATTTTTAGCTTTTGCATATATCTTATTAAACTCATTTTTTACATCATCTTTTGCAACTTTTAACATATCTTCTCTGGAAGAATAGAACTGATGTTTTGTTTTAAATGAATCAGCTTTTGCAGCTTCTGCAGGAATATCCGGATCAAAATTCTTTTGTCTTAAACCCTGACCGTCTGCAACAATCGGAGTGCATAACAACTTCTTAGCTTCCAAATCGGTTAATTCACAAGGTGCAAAACGAGAAGGAAATACTGCTGCATCTGCCATCATTGCCATCGGATTTCCGGGAGAAAAACCGTCCATTAAAAGAACTCTTCCGCTTAAATCTTTATCTTTAGACAATAATGCCGCTATATCTTTTACCTTGCTGCCTTCAACTTTATCAATTGACAAATCACCGCCTAAAACAAGAATTGCATTTTCATCTTTTGTTTTTGCAACATATTTTTTGAATGATGTTAAAACTTCATCAAAAGCTTTTTGGAAATCTCCGCGTCCCCAACTTACAATAACATTAACATCTTTTCCTGATTTTAAAAGATCAATATATTTTTGCGCATTTACATTTTGAACCAAACTAAGACTCTTATCGCTCATTCCCGCTCTAATCATAGTTGTTCCGACACCTGCATCACTCCAACCGGTTGGCTGCATGTATTGAACGTTGTCATATTTAGGCAAAAATCTTGTTAGGAAATTTATTTTGTTTTCTCGTTTTAATGCTTTTACCTGTTCCAGCGTTACAGCTGATTTATCCACACCCTTAAGGGTTTTCATCGGTTGTATAACTTCTTCTGTTCCGTCTGCAAATTTTATTTTTACTTCTTTTTTGTACCCTTCCGGACCAAAACCGTTAAATGCACTGTCATTTCCATTGTGCGGATTTGTTAATCCTATTGCTACACCCTTAGCCTTTAAAGCTGCAATATCTTTGTGCATAAACGGCGTAAGTTCCGGATTTGTAGCAACTTCGTCCAAATATCCCTGCGACACCAAACCAAATGCAGGTAAAAATCCTTTATTACCGTAGTGAGTAGCTATACTCATTGCTGACAGTTTATTTTCAGCAGTAAAACCTTTTAAAAATTTGTTATAAAATTCTGTTTCAGCTTTTCCGCCTTCTGTCATTGCTTTAACAAATTCTTCGGATTCCACTAATGCTTTTAATTCTTCCGGTTTGAATAAATCTAAGTTTATAAGCATACCGCGTTGACCGGTTTGTGCAATATATCCGTCACCTAAATTGTGACCGATTTGAATAGGCTTTTTGCCCTTAAAAAATTCTTGTCCCGCTGCATTTCTTTGTGCCATATAATGAGTTACATAAGCAGCTTGTGAATCAGAACAAACAACAGTTCCCGGATCAAATCCGTTATTCATGTGCTTTGTAATATCTTCCATAAATTCTACAACCGCTTTATCAAATTTTGCATACGGATCACCGTTCCAAGAATTTATAATAGCCTTACTTGTAGATGAGTATTGACCTTCAGCATAAGGCGAAGGATAATAAGCTGTTGCTTCCGAAAAAATCATATATATATCATCTTTTAAAGCTTGTCCCTTAGCGTCAGATTTTACTTTTAATAATCTTATAGGAGCATCTTCCTGCATGCCCCAAGTCATTTTCTTTTCCTTTACATCTTCTAATAACCAAAAATCTTTACCCGTTTTTAAAACATCAATTAATTTTTGCTTGCCTAAATCAGCTTTTACATATATGGGCTGTCCTTCTTTTCCCTTTAATATATGGCCGTCCGGTAAACCCTCCGGCACTTTCGGCAATTCAACACTTTGACGTATCCAATTGCTGTCGTATTTTACAATTCCGTTGTAATACGGAGTTACAAGAACAGTTCTTCCTTTTTCTGTTGGTGATATATTATTTAACTTTTTATAATCTTCTACTACTGTTGCAACACCTCCGGCTTGGTTAAACGGTTTACACTCGGCGACAACGTGCAGAACATCGCCTTTATTACCTCCTCTGAAACTGATAATTGAAAAACCCTCAGGTTTTGTAATACCCTCTGTTTCCGGAACATCTTTAGCACGTCTTGCCATTGCACTTGTGACATTAGCCGGATTAATTGCATTAATTCTCATAATCAACTCCTTAAACACACATAACTTTTCTATTTATTCTAAAACCGTTTCTTACAAAAATTGAATACCTTCGCCCCTATTTATTAAGATATGTAAAGTAAATTTTTGTAAAGATTTTAATATACGTCATGATATCAAAAATATATTCATTTTTCAAGAGGTTTTTGGAATATATGAGTAAATTTAATTCAATTTTGCTCATGGATTTTATGTGGTGAAAAAGTTTTACATAAAAAATTTTTTAAACAATTTTTAATTAAAACAGCCTACCAACAACAGCCCTCCCTTTAGAGGGAGGGAGCTCTACAAAAAGCTGACAAATCAAGCATTCCATCCTTATAGGGAGGTGTAGTTGATTTTGAGAATACATGATTACCAAAACATTTTTTATTTATTTTATTTGCTTCTGTATTTTTGTTGCGGTAAATCACAGATTTACCGCAACCTGCTAATCATCTGTCATGTATTCTATCCAATCTCCTATTT
>CAJOPY010000071.1 GCA_905236505.1 Candidatus Gastranaerophilales bacterium | reverse complement strand
TGTCGTAGGGGGGACTTGAACCCCCAAGGATTTCTCCACACGCCCCTCAAACGTGCGCGTATACCGATTCCGCCACTACGACTCGTACTCTGGTATTATAAAATTGTCAAAAATAAGTTTGTCTGCGTGGCGGAAGTGCGTCCGCACCCTCCATTGACTTGCGCTTTTATTTTTTACTTCTTTTTTTACTTCACGGAAAACTTGACATTTAGTCAACTTTTCCTCTACGTCAACGGAGTCCTTGCCACTACGACTCGTACTCTGGTATTATAAAATTGTCAAAAATAACCCGTTTTTGCAAAATTACGTTTCTGTCTAAAACTTATCTTATCATAAAAAAAAATTGTTACAAACTTTTATATATTATTGACACTTTTCTATATCCGAACGAAAATAATAAATGGAGAAAATATCAATTATCATAAAGGAATAGGTATATGAACGTATCAGCGGTTAATGCTAATGACACAAATGCAAGAAAAAATTTGTTTATAAAATATGCTAATCAATTCATGAGTTTTAAATCAAACAGCGAAGAAAATTCTGAATCTTCCATTAATCCGGCAATTATTGACAAAAAAACGGATAAAATAAAAGGAATTGAAACTCTTACTATTTTCCCAAAACAAGTTATTGACGGCAAAATAGTTATTACTGCTTAAAAATTCAGCATATAAACATTAATTTGCATCATTCTTGATTTGAGAAAAAATATAGAAGGAGAGTATTATGATTTTAAAAATTTATCGCATGGAACACAACAAATCTGTTCCTGAATATAAAACAAAAGGTGCCGCAGGCATGGATCTTTGCGCTGCAATATCTGAACCGATTACACTTTTGCCGTTAGAAAGAAAGCTTATTCCGACCGGTTTAAAAATAGAATTGGAACACGGTTATGAAGCCCAAATTCGTCCGCGTTCAGGACTTTCCATAAAACACGGAATAAGTTTAATTAATTGCGTAGGTACTATAGATGAAGATTATCGCGGCGAAGTTTGTGTGCCTATTGTTAATCTTTCTAATGAACCATACACCATTCAACCCGAAGAACGTATTGCACAAATGGTTATAGCAAAGTATGAACAAGCAGAAATACAAGTTGTCACGGAACTTTCTGAAACTGAACGCGGAGCAGGCGGTTTCGGTTCCACAGGTAAATAAGAACTTATTAAAATTTAATTTATAACTAAAGAGGGTATCCAAGTTTATGGATACCCTCTCTATATATCACTATTTTATACTTTCTATGCTAAAGCTTTTGAACTTTCCAAACAATTAATCAATGTTGATGCAACTGTTTTTTGTTCTTCATATGTTAATTCAGGGAACATTGGAAGTGATATTACGCATTCTGTATTCTTTTCTGTTATCGGTAAATCACCCATTTTGTATCCCAAATGTGCATGAACTTTTTGCATATGCAAAGGTATCGGATAATACAACATTGCACCTACACCAGATTCCTGCAGCATTTTGTGAATATTATCTCTGTTAGGGATTTTAACTGTATATTGATGATAAACACAATATGTATCATCAAGTTCTTTTGGTGTAATTATATCAGAGCAAGATGCAAATAATTCATTATAAATTTTTGCGTGTTCTCTTCTTGCTTTATTCCATTCATCAATATAGTTAAGTTTTACTCTTAATATTGCAGCTTGAATTTCATCTAAACGAGAGTTTACACCAATTTCATCGTGATGATAACGAATTGCACCGCCATGATTACGCAATGCTACACATCTGTTTTTCAGATTTTCGCTATTTACTGTAATAAGTCCGCCATCACCCATTCCGCCTAAGTTTTTGGTCGGATAAAAACTGTAACAACCGATATCTCCAAATGTACCTACCATTTTGCCTTTGTATTTTGCACCGATAGCTTGACAGCAGTCCTCTATTACGTACAAGTTATAACGTTTTGCAATATCCATGATTTTGTCCATATCGCAAGGTTGACCGTATAAATGAACCGGCATGATTGCTTTTGTTCGTGATGTTATTAAACTTTCTATTTTATCTGCATCTATATTAAATGTATCCGGATTTATATCACAGAAAACCGGTGTTGCACCTACTATTTCTATAGACTCTGTAGTTGCAACAAAAGTAAATGCCGTTGTTATAACTTCATCACCTGCTCCTATATCCAAAGCACGAAGTGCAATGTGAAGAGCATCAGTACCGGAGTTTAAACCCACAGTATAATTACAACCTATGTATTTTGCAAGCTCACTTTCTAATGCTTTTACATTTGGTCCTAAAATATAAGAACCGGAACGAAGTACTTCGCACACTGCTTTTTCTACTTCAGCACCTATTTTTGCGTATTGTCTTTTAGAATCTAAAATTGGTATCATATTTCCCTCCTATTCTATATCACCCATAATCATAGTGTACCACATATTTCTTGTGTCTTTATATAATCTTAAAATGTTTAAGTATTGATTAAAAGTTTTGTTCCGTTTATTTGTGCAAAACTTCCAACCGGTAATGTAATCTTTTCCTTGCCGTGTGTAATCTTGTATCCTGAAACTATAGGTATATTTTTATTTCTAGCTAATTCATAAAACAATTCTTCCAGCCATTTATCACTATCCGATTCCAAAAATTCGCCCAGTATAATTCCTTTGCAATTTTTTGCAAATTTTGAAACATTAAAAAGCTGAGAAAACATTTTATCAATTTTATATACAGGCTCGTTTATATCTTCACAGAAAAATATAAAATCTTTATTTGGAATAAAATCCTGTCCCAACAAAGATACAATAGTTGAAAGGTTTCCGCCCCAAAGTATACCTTTTGAATAACCTTTATTATAAATTTTATTACCTTCATATTCCGGATATATGTTTTCCAATGCATCAAAAAACTTTTCTGAAGTATAATTAGAAATATTTTCTGCAAAATCCGAACAAGCCATCGGTGAATGATAATTTATTATTCCGGTTTTTTTGTATATCATAAGCAAAAGAGCTGTCACATCAGAAAAACCGCACAAAGCTTTAGGATTGGATTTTATTAAATCGTAATCAATTTTATTAATTAGCCGAATTGCGCCAAAACCGCCTCTTGCTGCTAATATGAGTTTTATATCTTTATCGGAATAAAATTTGTGAAGCTCGCTTACTTTATCTTCATCACTTCCGGCCAAATACCTGTTTTTATCGTAAATATTTTTGCTTAATTTAACGCTGTATCCTAATTTTTCAAAATATTCTTTTGATTTTAAGACCTTTTCTCTGTCACAATCGCCTGAAAGTGCGATTATTCCGATTGTATCCCCTTTGTTCATATTTTTATTATACCATAATTAATTAGGTTTATAGGTTTTTATTTTTGAAAGGTTTTAATCAGAGTCTTCTCCGTTAGCTTTATCTATTTCTTCATCAATTTTCATTCCGATAATGGCACCGGGAAGGGCTCCTATTCCTGCTAACCCTACCGCAGCTACTGCAGGAGCAACAACTGCAACTGCAATTGCACCGGCAAAAAAGCCAACTATTTTACCGACATTACAACCTTTAAAGGATGGATTAGTCTGCTTAACAGGTTCAATCGGCGGTTCCAAAACTTTTTTTACACCTTTTTGCTGAAATTGTTTGTTTTGAATACAATAATTTTTCACACACTCAATTCTCATATAAATTCCTCCGAAATGACCATCTATGTTTGAATAATATCATGGTAAAAAATAATACTCAAGATTTTTTTGTAATATTTCTTAATATTTTAACAAAAAAAGGCAATTTTTTATTTTTTCGTGACTTTATATATATACAGGATATAGAATATAATGAAAAAGTAAAGGAGAAATATATGGCAAGAGTACTTATTTCCATGCCCGAAGAATTTTTGGACAAAATTGATCAAGTAGCTGAAGGTGAAAATCGCACAAGATCAGAGTTGATTAGAGAAGCATTAAGAAGCTATATGTATAAAAGCAGAATGCACACAAGCACATTAGCAACAAAAAATGCAGCAATTTTAGAAGCATTATTGGATTAGTTAGGATAAACTAATCCTTATGCTTCAGCGGAAGAAAGGGAAAAGGAAAATTTAGGGAATAAAAAAAGCGTGTCCTTATTATTTAGACACGCTTTTTTATTTATATATTTAAGATTAACCTTCTTCGCCGCCTGCAGTTTTTCCGTATTTGCGGATTGTTGCATTAAGTTGATTTTGGTGGTGTTTATCTCTGTAGATTTGGCAGAGAAGTTTATATGCATGTTTATTATACGGATTATGTTTTAAAATTGTTTCCAATTGTTCTATAGCTGATGTTGAACGTTTTGTATAATAATCAAGTAATGCAGGAAGGGTGTCTGTTAAATCATTTGTGTCTGTTGCCATTGCAATTTCAGCACAACTTTTTGCATTGGAATATTCTTCTGCATCTAAGTACATAACAGCTATTTCATAATAAACTTCTGACTTACTTTGTCTGTCAGATTTTGCTTGAGCAACAGCTTGATATTCTCTTGCTGCCTTATCGTATTCTGCTCTTCTTCTGTACTGTTCTGCCAAAGCCAAGTGAGTAGCTACATCTGACGCAACAACTTCATCTAAGTTCTTTGTATCATTTGTAACAGGAACATTTAAAGTGTTAAGTATTTCAGAAACCGTAAACAATCCTGCTTGTTCTGTTGCTGTAAGCGGAATATTTGTAACATCTGGCTTAACTGAGTATACTAATGCAAGTGTCTTAAGGTCACGAGTAGTTATCTCTGTATTAAATTTTGTTCCTATCGGATACATAACGTCATATATACTTGTGCTCTTTCCTGTCAAACCCAGTGAATGACCGATTTCCTGAAGAGCAGATGAGAATAATTGTTTTGAATCTATACTGTGATTTTTGTCATCTGTTTTATTAAATATTATTGAAGAATCGGTTATTTTATTTCCGTTGATTGTAAATGCGTGAACACCGATAGATTTTTTATTATCTGTATTTTTAAAATAGCATTTCATATCAGCATCTGATGCATCTTCAACGAAGTCAAAACTAACAAGTCCTTCACTTGCTCTTTCCCAAGATTTGTATGCACTCATAACAACTTCTCTATAGTATTCCGGAACATCAGCCGAATCTTGAACATAAACTTTCAAAGGGAATGTTGTTTTATTCCATCTGATAATCTTGCCGCTTGAAGCAACACTTCTGAAGTAGCTGTCAATAACGGCAGCTTTTATTGTTTTTTCGCTCATTGATTTATCATACCCAAGTGTCATTGCATATGAATTTTTTAAACTGAACTCTGTTGTGTTTAATTCCGTATTGTTTCCTAATCCGAACAACACTGCAGTTCCTGCTGCAATAAGGAATGTACAAATAACAATCTTTTTCATTTTTTAGAAACCTCTTTTTCTATATTAACTTTTTTATTATATACTAAAAACCGTAAAAATATTTTTTGCTATTTACGCTCTTGCACTTACAAAATTATAATTTCTGAATGATGTCATAAGCGAATATTTTTGCAGAGCTGAATACATTTTTAGAGCATCTTTATTTGACATTCCGTTTTCTTTCATTTTGTCAACAAACGTTTTTGCATTAACAAGGCTGTTTTGTGCGGAATTTTTTTCTGATACTCCGGAATTTATCTTGAGAATATTTTGAAAAGGATCTGCGGAACTTTCTCCGTATAAAGCGTTCATCATTGTATTATACGTACTCATATTTGTATATTCTTTTAATGATATTTCGTATTCGCCGTTAACAAGTTTTGTCTAAGTTGATTTGTCTGCTACAGACGGCAAACTTTTCATTTGTTCCTGAACTTTTTGCAGTTTGGAATTTTTAATATCATTAATTGACGATGATAAAAGAAGCGAGTCCGATAAAATCGTACCGATATTTTGAATGTCTGACATATTCCTAATCCTTTTACCCGTATATTATACAATAGAGAGTAAATTTTTACAAGTGAAATAGATTTACAACACCACATTAAATTCTGTTCTTCAGAACAAAAATTAAAAAACTACATTTTATAATTTAAATACCGTCATCACTTTCAGCATTTTCTTCATCAGCATTTGTTTCCGGAGAAGCAACTTCTACACCCATTTGTTCCAATGCTGCACGAGCTTTAGGCGCAAGAGCGGTTTCCGGAAAATTTTCTAAAATTGTTTGAAAACATTCTATGGCTTCCTGTTTCATGTCACGCAATTTGTATACATTACCTGCTTTGTAATATAAAGGGGCAAGTGAAGGGTTTACTGCCATAAGCATTTGATTATCAAGTTGTATTTTTATACCTATAAGCGTTTCATTATCTTGCGGAGAAAAAAGCGCTTTGCCATATATTTTTTGGGTAAGTTTATCTATAGATTCAGACATTTCCTCTATGGCTTCTTTTGAAAGTTTAGATGATTTTTTTGCTGCAGATACGTCCAAGCTTATTGCTGAAAGCAATAAAAACAATGTTATTATTGATAAAATTATTCTCTTCATATTTTTTCCTCTTTTTCATTATACTCTAAAATTAATTTTATAAAAAGTCTTTGTGCAAGATATTTAAATTTAATGTATGATAAATTTATGGAAAAACTTGTTTACAACATGTTCATAACAGGAACAGGCGAATTTCTTACTTCAGCACTTAAAAAAGGGCTTGGAGGAGTAATATTTTTTACACGTGATATTCAATCAAAAGAACAGTTTATAGGCTTAATAAATGATATAAAGAAGCAATCATCTAAGCAATTATTTTTTTCAATAGATCAAGAAGGCGGCAGAGTGGAGCGTACAGAAAATATTCACGAAAGATATTTATCTCCGAGAACCGCATTTTCAAAAGGCGAACATTTTTTAAAAACACAAACGGAAAAAATTGCGCAAGAACTCAGAGAATACGGAATTAACTTAAATTTTGCTCCTTGTGCTGATGTAAATACAAATCCGAATAATCCGATTATAGGCGAAAGAGCTTTTGCGGATAACCCTGATGATGTAATAAAAGGGATTAAAATAGTTACCGAAGTATACAGAAGAAACGGAATTATCCCTTGCATAAAGCACTATCCCGGACACGGAGATGCTGATAAGGACAGTCATTTAACACTTCCTGTTATAGATTTGCCGTTAAGCGAAATGGAAAAAATCCATATAAGACCTTTTAGAGATGCCGTAATTGGAGGAGCGGAAATGATTATGGCTGCTCATTTACACTGTACTTGTTTTGATAAAAAAACAATTCCGTCATCTTTAAGTAAAAATGCTATAGGATATTTAAGAAAAAATTTAGGTTTTAATGGTGTAATAATTTCTGACGATATGGTAATGAAAGGAGTTCAGGACTACGGTTCTTTTGAAGCAGTAGTAAAAGGTATCAATGCCGGACTGGACATGTTTATATTCAGAGATTGTAATGAGGAAGTTATAAATACAGCAGAAAAACTTATTGAATTTTCAGAAAACAATGAAAACATGAGAAATAAAATTATCCAAGCTAATGAAAGAATAATAAAATTGCAGAATTTATTGGCTGAGATGGCAAACAATTAGTTGCATAATTGAAATACTAGTCTTTTTCAGATTTTGTATTGTCTTTTAGAAAATATATAAACGGCATAATTAATATTACCGCAACTGCATAGTACCTGAAAGTTTCAACATATCCCCATAAAGCTGCCTGCTGACGAAGAAGCCCGTACACTTGTGCTTGTGCCATATGAATTGCGGTATTCGGGTCAAATTGAGTTATAAAAGCTGAGCTTATGGCATTTATTCTTTCAACAAAAACAGGGTTTGTGTCTGTGAGAGTTTTGGTCATCATCATTTGATGAGCCTGAGAAAATCTTGTTATCATTGTTGTAGCAATAGACGTTCCGATAGCAGCGCCGACATTTTTAAATAAATTTTGAACACCTGATGCATTTGTTTGTTGTTCGTTAGGAAGCGTTGCACAAGAAATATTGGAAAGAGTAACCATAGAAAGTACCATGCCCGCTCCAAATACAAAATTCGGAAGTGCAATATTTACAAGTGCGATATTTGTATTAATTTGTCCGAATAACAAACCTCCGCATGCAAGTACAATAAGCCCCATAACAGCCACAGGCTTTATTCCGAATTTTATAACCAAAATTCCGCTTAACATTGAAGCGATAAAACAACCTAAGCCTCTGGGAAGCATAGATAAACCGCTTAAAAACGATGTATAACCAAATAAAGATTGAAGCATAGATGGTAAAATCGCTGCTGATGACATCAAAACCGCCATTAATACGATTTGTCCCGCTGTACCGATTAAATAGTTATGATTTTTTAAAATTGCAAGATTTATTAAACCATTTCCATTTTTAGCTTTCTTTTTTTGAATATATGCAAAAGCAAAAAATGAAATTAATGATATTACGGCTAATTTGCATATCCAAGCGGAACTGAACCAATCTGCATCGTTACCTTTATCCAAAACTACTTGTAAAGTTAAAAGCCACAAAGCAAGAAAGAAAAACCCTGAAAAATCCATTTTTACATTTTGCTGTTTTCTTGAATACGGAGGTTCTTCTAAATATTTTTGGGTTAAATACAAACATATAATTCCAAATGGTATATTAATAAAATATATAAAAGGCCAAGACCAATTTTCCGTAATCCATCCTCCGACTGACGGTCCCAAAATCGGCGCCATAATAACACCTAAACCAAAAACGGCCATTGCTTGGGGAAGCTTTTCTTTAGGAAAAATCTCAAAAATTACAGCTTGAGCAATCGGCATTATTCCGCCTCCGCCTATTCCTTGCACAATTCTTGAAATAAGCATCGCAGGCATAGAATTTGCAAATCCGCACATAACAGACGCAACCGTAAAAATTATTATACTTAGCATAAAATATTGTTTACGTCCTATTAATCTGCTGAAAAAATCAACTGTCGGAATTATTATACCGCTTGCAACCAAATAACTTGTTATAATCCAAGTTGATTCGTTGTGACTAATTGAAAATGTTCCTGCCATATATGGAAGTGCAACATTTGAAATCGTTTCATCCAATGCAAACATAAATATAGATAACATAACCGGTATCATTGTTATCCAAGGATTTATTTTAAATTTCCATTCTGTACTTTCCACAAAATATCCTCTTATTACAAGCAAGATTAAAACACAAATGTGTTGCAAAAGCAACATGTTGTATTTGTAACAAATAAAAATAAAATGTTGTATTTTTTGTTATATTTCTTAAGTTTACATATTGAGCTTGCGGAAAAACCCAAAAATTGACAGATTTTTGAGGTTTTTCCGCAGACCCTATTTTCAATAGTTTAAATAGTGTATGTCAGATTATAAAGATTGTGATAAAATCGGATTATGGAGCATTATACAAAAAGGACGGTTGCATTGGTTTTGGCTTCTGTAGTAACGGTAGTCGGAGCTTTTGGTGCGGAAAATTACAAAAACAGCCTTATGTCGCTTAAGTTTAACAGTACTCAAAACGGTAGTGTTAACATGACTTTGTATACCAAAACTAATTATGAAGAGAATATTAATTTGGTAAAAAAAGATGCTAATACTTATGTAATAATGCTTCCGGAAACAGACAGCGGAATGCCTTATTCTCCTGAAATACAAAATAATAATATTCAGAGTGTTAATGTTGTTACTATGCCATATACAACTTCCGGTAAGGGGTATACAAAAGTAACGGTTAAAACTTATAACGGAGTAAATATTATCCCGCAAAAAGCTATATATATAAGAGAGCAGGCAAAAAATCCGCTTCTTACAGATGAAAAAAACCAAGAAGAAAATAATGTCTATAATGAATCTAAAATCATAGAATCAAATGAAAAACCGAATGAAGACTTTAATATTCCGAAAACTCAGCCTGAAAATAAGGTTTTAAACCCTCCGCCTTCACAAACGAGGGAGTATGCACCGCAAGAATCAAGAGTAAGTAATCAAAATACGAATAATCAAGTTAATAAGACACCGACAAAAAGTAATAATTTATCAAAATCAGAAAAAGAAAAACAGCAAGGCTATTCTTCTTCCGAGTCTTCTCCGACCGAAAAATTGGCAATACTTGCCGGATTCATTATATCCGTAATTCTTATTGTATTTATATATATTCAGAGCAAAGAAAAAATGGCAGCTATTGTCGGAGAACAAGGTAATTTTGATTTGAGTGATGACGAAACACAAGAAAAGAAAAAAACAAAAAAAATACGCAGTACAATAAATAAATTAGACAAAAAATATAAAAATAAAATGGTTTCAAGGGTCAATATGATTACCGGAAATACAATAACCGGTCATAAACAAAGTATTAATTCGGAACCTAAACCCCAAGAAATAATTGATTTGGATTCTTTATATGAAGAAAAGAATAAACTAAAAAATGCAGAACAGGTTGATATTATTGAAGAAGATGATTTGGCGGAATTTTTAACTGAATTTACTTTTGACGAAGAAGAAATTGCAGAAGAAAATGAGTTTACTTTTGATGAAGAGCTTTATAATAAAATTTTAAATACAAAAGATATTGGTTTTGCACCTTCTGATATTGAAAAAATCAATCAGCTTATGCAAAATGAAATAAGCGATGAAACGATAAGCAATCTGAATAAATATATTAAGCCGACACCAAAACCTCCGATATCAAAACAAGAGCGGCTTGAAAATTTTATCAGTACCTACTCTCTTGATTTAAATATACAATTTTCAAAAGATGATGTAGATGCGCTTTCCCGTCTTATGGATGTAGAATTGGACAGAGATTTTGTTACAAATTTGCACACCAATCCTATACGTACACAGCAAATGCTTAAAGAGCTTGAAAATAAAGAAATTAAACCTCACCATACAAGTGAAATAATTACTCTTAATGTCAAAGATATGCTTCCGGATTTGTCAAAAGAGTTAAAAAAATACGGTAATAAAAAAATTGAATCTAATGCTCAGCCGCAAGTTGTATATTATAGTGAAGGATACGAAGTAAAAAAACTTAATGTAGGTAAAGAATTATCAGAATTGCCAACCGCTCTTAAAAAAGAAAACTCTTATGATTATAAGCCGTCATATAAAGAGGATATCGTTGCAAGCGGCTACAATGTAGCAACTCTGACTATAAAAGAAGAGCTTCCTGATTTAAGCGATGTACAAAAACATCCGGAAAAATATGAAGAAAAAGAAGCTGAAAAACCAAAAATTGATGAAAATGCTTTGTTAAAAAATCTTGAGCACGTATCATTTAAACCTTTTTATGAAGAAAAAATTCAACCTAAAGAAAAAATTGAAATAAAAGAAATCGTTGAACCTGAGAAAAAAAATATTCCGGAAGAAACAATCAAAACGGAAGAAAAACCGCAGAATAAAAATGAAAATGAACAAGCTTCAAAGTCTTATCAAACGGAAGTAAATAAACCGGAAAAACAGGAACAAGAAGAAGTTATAAAAAAATTAAATGACAAAAAAGCTTCGGAAAAGTTACCTATACTAAAAAAACCTCAAAAAGAGCATATAGTAAGAGAAGATAAAACAACGGAAGCTCTTATAAATTCTATTAGACAAAAACAATCTTTAAAATCCGCATTAAAAAAAGAACCTGAAAAAAATCTTAAATTAAGCGAGAAGCCGGAAGAAAAAGCGGTACAAAAAATACAAACAGATAAAAACAGCGAAAAAATAACAAAATTTGTACCTCAGACAATATCGCATTACGGAAAAGAATACAGTGTAATTAAAAATTCCGCATTTAATGATACAACCGGTTGTTATTTATGTAAAAATGATACCGGATATGCGATTTTTGGATATATAAAAGAAAATTTGTTTAAATTAAAAGAATATGGTTCATTAAAAACTATATCTATTCAAACAAGATTAAATGAGAAAAATAAAGACGGAACATCTTCATATTTAATAAAAGTCGGGTCTAATAAATTTGTAATTTCTTTAAGCGAAGAAAAAATGGAGTTTTTGCTTGACTTATGCTAAAAAAACTTGCAATTATTTTAGTAGCGTTATTTTTATGCTGTTCTTGTTCTAAAAAAAATTTGCAGGAAGAAATTACATTTTCTTCTTGGGGCTCTGTTACTGAAACTGCAATTATAAACAAGCTGATAAAGGAATATGAGAAAGAAAATCCTAATATAAAAATTAATTTTATACATGTTCCTCAAAATTATTTTCAAAAAATTCATCTGCTTTTTGCATCGTCGCAAGCTCCGGACGTTATTTTTATAAATAATTTATATTTGCCTGTGTATGCCGGAAAATTGGAGCCTTTAGATAATATAATTAACAAGGAAGAGTTTCATAATAAAAGTATCAGTGCACTTAGTTATCAAGGTCATTTATATGCAATTCCGAGAGATTTGTCTTGTTTTATGTTTTTTTACAATAAAGATATAACAGGAAGTATAAATTCGGATTGGACAATAAACGATTTTAAAAAAGCTGTTCGTAAGTATACAGACAAAAATCATTGGGGAGTCAGTTACGAAAGAGATATTTTTAAAGCTGAACCATATATTCTTACAATGGGAGAAAAAGAAGGGCTTGAATTTTATAAATCATTGGAAGGAGTTTATGCTCCAAATCCATCCGATGTGGGAAGTTCAACTCTGGCTCAAATGTTTTTGGACGGAAAAATTGCTTTTTATCTTTCCGGAAGATGGCTATACCCAAAAATTAATGAATCTGCTTCATTTTCTATAGGTTTTGTAACTTTTCCGGGAACTGTATATGCAGATAGTTCAGGTTGGGCAATCTCAAAATCTTCCAAGCACAAAAATGAAGCAATCAAGTTTGTACAGTTTTTATCATCAGAGAAAAGTGAAGAATATTTTACTGAAACAGGATTAATTGTTCCCGCAAGAAAAAATTTACTCCAAAAAATTAAAGAAAAGGCTTTTGTTGATGCTATAACAAATTCCGTAACAAGAAATGCAGGAAAAGATTACAATAAAAAAAGAGATTTTTATAATAAGAAATTTTTTAATTAATGATAAATTATATTTCGTGATAAAATCAAATCAAAGAGGTAAGAAATATGATTAACAGAAAATCTCGTGATGAAATAAAAAGAATGCGCCATGCGGGGCATATAGTAGCGTTGGTTCACAAAAAAATGAGAGAAGTTGTGGAACCGGGAATTTCCACATTGGAGCTTGATGATATAGCAATGCGTGTTATAAAAGAAAATAAAGCTGTACCTACATTTTTGGGATACAACGGATTTCCGGCAAGCATATGTACTTCTGTTAATGAAAAAGTTGTTCACGGCATTCCCAATAAAAATGAGATACTAAAAGAAGGCGATATAATTGCAATTGATGTAGGAGCAACATACGGCGGTATGGTTGGAGACAGTGCTTGGTCTTATGCTGTAGGTCAAATTTCCGAAGAAAAACAAAAATTAATGAAAGCAACAGAAGAAGCTCTTTTTGCAGGTATATCAAAAATGCGTGCAGGAAATGTTTTGGATGACATATCAGGAGCAATAGAAGATGTTGCAAAAAGTTATAATATGGGAATAGTAAGACAATACGGCGGACACGGTGTCGGACATCAAATGCATGAAGATCCGTTCTTATTTAACTATCGTACAGGCGATTCCACGTTAATAAAACAGGGGTATGTTATTGCTATAGAACCGATGTTGAACTTAGGGTGCGATGAAGTTTTTGTTGAAGATGATGATTGGGGCGTAATTACAAATGACAGAATGCCTTCCGCACATTTTGAACATACAGTTTTGGCAACGGAAGATGAACCTGTTTTGATGACAACTCTTATGGAATAGATATGGCCTTTATATAAGACATTAAGCAAAACATTCTGTCTTAAAATTTAAGGTAACTATATACAATGTTACACAAAAGCCTTCGTGCTAAGTTTTAATTTAAAATATAGATGTTGAATAGATTTATGTATAACAAACAGGACTCATGATTATAATGAGTCCTGTTTTGTTACAAATCATTTATTTAATATGTATTAATCAACTATAACTGGTACTAAGAATACGTTACCTTCTATTATACCGTCTTCTACATATTCTTTTCCTATTTCTACCTTTCGTTCAGGAATATCATATAGTTTATTATCTATGCATAATTTATACAATCCTGTTTTAGAATCTTGCACAACACTTAAACCAGCCCCTATGTATTCTACATTACTTTTCATTTGAGCTATTCTTTCCTGTATTGTTAGATTATACTGTTTATTTTGCTCGGGCGTTCCATTTGGTTTTAAATTATTCTTTTGTACTCCATTTAGTTGCTGTGCTACCTCAATCACTTTACCAAGACAATTTTTAATTAAGACTTCGGGTTGGTCCCCGAAAGAAAGGAGGTCGTTATGAATGATTTTAATATTAGTTTGTTTCTGATATTCCTAATCAT
>CAJOPY010000070.1 GCA_905236505.1 Candidatus Gastranaerophilales bacterium | reverse complement strand
TGTACCAGCGACATTGTATTTATATCTACAACAAAAATTGTTGATGTACTTGGTGATGTTACATACGCTTTGTTATTTTCTTCATCAAGCAGAATTTGCTCAGGACAAGAACCTAAGCTAATTTGTTTTATAAATCTTGAATCCGCAACAGATACAACGTCTAAAAATTCTCTGTCGTATGAAGTTACGAGAAGAAACTTTCCGTTATTAACCGCTTTAACATCAATAGGGATAGATTTTTGAGCAAGAGAATAATTCGGAACCGCTTTAGCAGGATCTAAAACTTGAATATTTTTGGAAAAATTTGTTGAAACAAAAACAGTCTTATTTTTAAGCTGAGATACGAGTGTTTGTGGTGTCATAGGTTCATTTTCTTTAAGAAAATCTTCATAAGAATCTTTGTTTTCAACTCGTATTATATCTTCGCTTTTTGTATCAATTTTTAAGTTACCTATAATTCCTTTAATATTTTCCGGAATAATAAGTCCGCTTGGTACAAGCATATCCTGCGGAAGCAGCCCCGTTCTGACTTGTAGCGGCGGTGTTACTTGGTGCAAGACTGTTTTGTGTCCTTCGTTATCAGTTAAAACTTTCATTAAGACAAAATCGTTGTTAAATATAACAATATCCGGTTCTTGCTTTAAACTGCGATTTTCCGGAAACGTTTGTTTGATTTTTAAAGATTTAACATCAGAAAACAGTGACGGATAAACCGGCAAATAAACAGTATTTGACGGGAATACTATAACGCCGTCAAACCTTATATCAACCTGCGGAATGTTTGATTGTATGTAATTTTTTACATCGTCAGGCATTTTGGAGCCGAATGAAGCTGAACAACTTATAAAAAATATTCCTAAAATTAATAAAAATTTACGCATAATTTTCTCCGGACATTTCCGTTATTTTATTGTATCACAATTTGTCATAATTAAACAATTTTGTTAATTTATTCGTGCATATACACACTTGTAGAAGGAAATGCAAATTCTATACCTTCTTCTCTGAAACGGTGAATGATTTGTCTTATAACATTACCTTTTATAACTTTATACTTAAGCCAAGAACTTTCCGAAGTATAAGAAAACATTCTTATATTAATTGAGCTGCTGTCTAAGGCTTCTATTGTCGTGAACATTCCTTCGCCAATAATATTTTCATCTTCTTTTGCAATTTCTTTCAATATTTCTATTGCGCGATCAATTTTTTCATTCGGAGTTCCGTATTCAATTCCGACTGTTATGTCAACCAATCGTTTTTTTGCCATTGAAACATTTGTAATTGGCTGGTTTGCAATGTTATTATTCGGCACATTAACGATAAAATTATCCAAAGTTCTTATAGATGTTGAGCGAAGATTTATTCTTTCAACGTATCCTTCATAACTTCCGAATTTTATATAATCACCGATTTTATACACCCTGTCGCTCAATAAACCGACAGAACCAAAAATATTTCCGATAGCTTCTTTTGCAGCAAAACCTACTGCTAAACCTGTAATTCCGAAACCTGCTATAAGAGAAGATACGTTGTAACCGAAACTTTGTAAAAAACCGGCAAGAAGCATAAATATTATTATAGCTTTTATTATTTTGGTCAGAACGGGCATAAGGTTTAATAGCGGAGAATCTGAATTTTTTTCTCTCAGCTTGCTGACAATTTTAACTTCAAAAGCGTTAATTAACTTACTGATGCCTATAATTATCATAATGTTAATAATCACACCGAGTATAAAAGGTGAATGAATACCTAAAAATTTTAAAAACGGTTTAAGTATCATGTTGTTTATATCATTTATCATTCTTACTTCCTCTTTCTTTTATCAATTTACATATTATATATTAACATATAAAAATTTTACGAATTGTTTTAATTTGTACTTTACTATCTGTCGTGATATCATATATAGAAATTATGAAGAGGGTTTAATAAAATGAATACTGCAGAATATTTAGTAAAAAAGCTGGAAGAACTTGATATAAATGATTTTTTCGGAGTTCCTGGTGATTATAATTTTAATCTTTTATACGCAGTTAATAACAATCCGAATACGAAATTTATCGGTTGTACAAATGAACTTAATGCGGGATATGCAGCTGACGGGTATGCGAGAATAAAGGGATATGGGGCTGTCATAACAACGTACGGTGTAGGAGAATTAAGTGCAATAAATGCGATTGCCGGAAGTTATGCGGAAAATATTCCGGTTATTCATATTGTAGGACTGCCTTCAACAAAAAATATAGAACAAAAAAAATCTGTTCATCATAATCTTTTTGATGTAAATTATCGTGCATTTTATGATGCATATAAATCTGTTACTGCAGGCGTTGCTTTTTTGGCAAAAGATAACGCAAAACCTGAAATAGACAGAGTTATAAAAATATTAATAAAAGAGAAAAAACCTGTTTATATAGCGATTCCTGATGACATTGCAACTATGGAGATATCGGACAGAGTTGTTTCTATGGATTATTTTAGTAATAAAGATGTGTTAAAGGAAGTTTCTGAAAAAATTGCGGAAAAAATAAAACAAGCAAAAAAACCGGTAATACTGGGTGATGCGTTGGTAAAACGATATGATGCTTGTATAGAGTATAAAGAATTTGCGGAAAAAAGCGGTTTACCCGTAACTAATTTTATTATGGGTATGGATTTAATAGATATGGATTATGAAAAATATGTAGGCGGGTATTTTGCAAGTTATAAAAATCAAATTGCTCAGAAATATTTGGAAGATACTGATTGTTTAATAGCAGTAGGCCCTATATATAGCGATTTAAATTCTCTTGGATTTAATCTTCCGTATAAGATTAATAACCATATTGCTATATACGGAAATTATTCATATGTAGACGGAAAGAAATATTCCGGAGTAAAAATGGCGGATGTTTTGGAAAGTGTTACTTCTCTTATTTCGGCTCGTGAAGAAGAAGTTGATAAACCAAATATAGGTTATAAAAAAAGAAGTTGCGAAAATAAATCACTTACACAAGAATACATATATACAAGAATTCAAGAATTTTTAAAAGAAAACGATATTCTAATTTGTGAAACTGGAATTGTTCCTTATGGAATTTCTCCATTGAAAGTGCCTAATAATGTGACAATAGAGTTTCAAATGTTGTGGGGTTCAATTGGTTGGGCAACGCCAGCAACGTTAGGTGCGTGCATTGCAAAACCTCAATCAAGAGTAATTCTAATTACAGGTGAGGGGGCTCATCTTGCTTCTGCAATGGAAATAGGTACTATGCTAAAAATGGGAATAAAGCCTGTTATAATAGTTATTAACAATGACGGATATACTATAGAAAGATATTTATCTCAAAATTCAAATGACAGTTTTAATGATATACCAAAAATGAATTATTCAAAATTTGCCCGTACATTTGAAGGTGATGTTTGGGCAACAAAAATATTAACAGATGAAGATTTTGACAAAGCATTAAAGGTAACACAAATAATGAACAAAATGTGTTATTTGGAGATTACGACTGAATCTATGGATATACCGGCTCTTGCCAAAACTTTTATATCCGACTCAAAAAAACAAAATGATTCTGAACCGGTAACTACAATATTTAAGCCTGAAGTTACAAATTATGAAGAGTTTGCGGTATCATCCGACAGTTTTAATAATGAATATGAAACAACTGTGCATAAAAAATTTACAACAAATGAGGAAGATTAAAATGTCTAATTTATATGTAATATCAGGCTCATCAGGAGTAGGTAAAGGAACTGTTATAAAAGAATTTTTATCACAAAATCCGCAATTTAAACTTTCTGTATCTTGTACAACAAGAAGTAAACGGGAAGGTGAAAAAGAAGGAGTAAATTATTTTTTCTTATCGGAAAAAGAATTTAAGAATTGTGTAAATAACAATGAATTTTTAGAATGGGCTGAATTTTCAGGAAATTTTTACGGAACAAAACGAGATTTTGTGCAGCAATCTCTTAAAAACGGAGAAAATTTAATATTAGAGATAGATACAAAAGGTGCTCTTAATGTAAAAAGAATAATGCCTGAAGCTATTTTAATATTTATAGCACCGCCTTCTTTGGAAGAACTTGAGTCCAGATTGAGGGGGCGTCATACAGAAACGGAAGAAGCTATTCAAAAACGTTTGGCTTCAATAAAGGCTGAGATTGAAAATTCAAAACATTATGACTACGTTATTGTTAATGATACTGTAGAAAATGCGGTTAATTGTTTGAAAAATATTATTAATTCAAAGTCGTAGAGAGAATATTTTAAATAGTTGAAAGTGTTTTATTATTCTTCTTCATAAAAATCGTCATCATCACTATCAATGCTTTTGGGTGATTTAAATATAAAATAGAATTCATCACCTTCTGAAACATTTACCGGCTCTCCTTTTTCCACATAAGCAACCGGAGAATCTTCATAAACTTGGTGAACTCCTGATTTTAGCCTGTTGCAGTCTTCATTTTTTATCATCCCTTCTGCCATAGAAACAGCCGGTGACAAGCCTTTTACAAAAAATCCGCCTACGGTAACTGCTGCTTTTTTTGCTACTTTTCCGGATTTTACATTCTTTTTTATTTCTTCTTTGGATAATATAGTTTTTGAATATTTTCCGACATAACCTTTTTCAAAATATTTAACGTTTCCGTTTGATGTGTAGTATACTGGCGTTACGTAAAATGTAGCTGAAATTTTTCCTCTTTTGGGATTTGTAATTTTATCTATGTCGCAGTGAATGACATCATCGGTTTTAAGCAAATAGTCACCCAGTAATGTATCTTGAAGGACTTTTACATTTATGCTTTCAGCGGTGTTTTCTTCAGATACCGGATTTAGAGCCTGTACGTGAACTTTATCAGAAGCATTTGCGCTTAACATACTAAGCGCAAATATTAATACTAAACCAAACCATCTTTTTTTCATTTTTCCTCTTTATATAAGGTTATTTTTTTGTAATAATTCAATAACTTCTTTTATTGATGTTTTTGTCGTTCCCATAAATTTTTCCGCAAGTCCGTCTGCCATGCGTGACTGCAATACTTCTAAAATGTCAGCTTGCATGTATTGGTACATAGTAGGAGTTTTTACTATTGCGGAGATTAATGCCGGTGAAAATACATTTTTTGACAATAAATCAATGATACTGTTTATTTTTAAAAGTTCATTTTGTGCCCATTCGCTTGTTTCCAATACAAACGGCTGAACTTCTCCGAGTGTAATAGCTGTAGTATTGGAAAGTCCTATTAAAGGTATGTCTTCAAATTTTACATTTTTTACTCCTGGAATTGCAGCTCCAAAAGAAGTTGTATTATATATTTCAGAATATTCAGTGCCTTTAATCAGTGTTTCAAAATGATTAATAAAGGCTGCGTAATCTTCTGTTGTAAGTACATCTTCTCCTGTTACTGATTTTACATAAACAACATCTTTTTCTATATTATTAATTTTTATTTTTTCTTTTGAAACAATATCAATTTCTTCTCCGGAGGAATATGCTACATTATTCTTGAAAGCTAAATCAACTCCGACTAATACAATTCTTGTGAATCCCATTTTTACAGCAGAAACAAATGCCATTGTTGTAGCCGAGCCGCCGCTTTCCTGAGGTTTTATAAATTTATTATATTCTGTTAATCCTTTAACTAAACCGTCATTATCAGAAAATGAGATAAATATTTTTCTGAAAGAGTGTTTTATTATATCATTATCAGAGCTTAAATTCATAATACAACTAATTTTTGATAAGTATTCTTCTTTTCCTGCAATGGAATTTTCCACAAATCTTGCATCCATACATACTGCAAAATCAGGAGTTATTCCGTTGTTATATAAAACCGGCAAAACCTTATTTACAGCAAATATTACATATTTTTCACGATTTTCTTTGATTTTTTGTATATTTTCATTTAAAGACGGACCGGCTGCAATAACTAACGCGGTTTGTCCGATAAAAGCACCTTCTAAGCCGGAAAGAGGATATACCGTTTTGGATTTTATTTCGCCTAAATTTTTCAGAGAATTATTAAGCCAAAATTTTGAATATCTTGTAATTGTATTAATATCAACAGTTTTGCTTTTGCAAGTTTCATATATTTTTTGCGTTAAATCAAGAAGTTCTTGACTTTTAACAACAGCATAATTTTTTAGATAAACAACTTCAACTTTGTCTTTTATAATATACATGTCTGCAAGTTTTGATATCAAATCATCTAACTTATCATAAATAAAAACTCTTCCGCTTTTTAAGTGGTCAGATATGTCAACATTACTTAATACAAAATGCAAAAGTTTTGTATCCGGTTCATAAACAAAAATTCTTGACGGATAATTATTAAAAACTTCATCAAGCTGGTAACACATACCAAGTCCAAAAGTTATAATAAAATCGTTGGGAAGCATTGGAGAGAGAATTGCAGATTTTAAATGTTCTCTGATAGCTTCGCGCGGATTATTAACATCATCAATCGGTATGTCATTTTTCATAATAAGATAGTCATTGCTGGGAGTCATGCAATATGACATATCTATTCTTGATTCTTCAATTTTCATGCCGCTCAATCTTCGTTTTAAATCAGCATTATCCAAATATTCTAAATTTTTCTGTAACATATTTTTCCTCGTCAATCTATAATAAAATTACCATATTTTTAAGTAATTGTAAATTATTAAGCATTTTACGCAAAATAATTTTCCTTGCTTTTAAAAAGGCGGTAAAAAGGCAAACGCCCGCACAACAATGTGAGGGCGCTATTGAAAGGACCTTATTATATAGTATTTATAGTTGGTTTCAGTTCTATATCAAATTTAATGCTATAGACGGCATTTGGTTTGCTGTTGCCAATAGAGTTGCAGCTGATTGTTGCAATATTTGATATCTTATATAGTCGGAAGATGCTACTGCCACATCATCATCTTTGATTGTGGAATTTGCTTCCGTTAAATTTGATCTTTGAACGTCAGTTGAATCTATTGCAGAACCTAATCTGTTCATATATGCACCGATTTTTGTACATCTTAGTGATATATTATCAATCGCATTATCAATGAATGTTATAAATTCACGAGCTGATGAATCGTTTCTGTAGATTGCGTTGCACATATTTGTTATAGAAATAGTTTTTGCAGAGCCGTCACCTATTTTGTATTCAATAAGTTCGCCTTTGTCTACAACTCCGTTTTCAGCAAGAGCTGCCGCAAGTGCTGATTGATATGAACCGTCTAAAT
Source organism: Candidatus Gastranaerophilales bacterium (assembly GCA_905236505.1). Classification (GTDB taxonomy): domain Bacteria; phylum Cyanobacteriota; class Vampirovibrionia; order Gastranaerophilales; family Gastranaerophilaceae; genus CAG-196. The sequence goes on along the minus strand of CAJOPY010000070.1, from coordinate 14,932 downwards.
ATTCATATCCGCCGTGTCCGTCAGATTTAGGTTGACCGTCTTTGTCAATAACTCTTGCTCTGAACTCATATTCTTCAGGATCGCTGCTGTATGTTAAATCAACATAACCCGGACGATCTTTGGTTATTGCATCTTTATCGCTCTTGAAGCCGAAGATTACGGTTGATTTTGCACTGTCAAATAAAAATGCGTCCATTCTGATAACACATCTTTTATTTGAATATAAACCTACTTGAAGGTTTATGTCAGTTTGTCTTGAACCGTCAAGCAAATAGGTGTCGTTAAAATCAGTAATATCGCATAAACGGTTTATTTCGTCCATCCTCTGAACAACTTCCAAATTAATAGCATTCAGTGACGCGGAACCGTATGTACCGTTTGCTGCTTGCATGGTCAAGTCACGAATTCTTTGTAAGTAGTCACCGATAATATCAAGAACACCTTCTTGGGTTGTTAACATATCTAACCCCATTTGAGAGTTCATCTCTATAATATCGTAACCGCTAATTTTAGCTTCCATACCGGCTGAAACTGAATAGCCGGCTGCATCATCTTTCGCAGAGTTTATCCGGAAGCCCGTAGATAACCTCTCCATCGCTGAATTCATACCTTTTGTAGCTTGTGTAAGGTACTTTTGGCAGGTCAGTGACGAAAGATTCGTGTTAATTGTTAGTGATGCTGTTGCTGCCATAATAAATTTCCTTTCAATAAATTTATAATTTGCCTTTCACTTTTGTTAACGGCATAAATTTTTAAGACTTTACAACTTTAGTTGCAGAATACTCCATTTGTATGAGAAAACGAACTAAAAGGCTTGATTTTAGCGGGTTTTAATTTTTGATTTTTGATTAAATTTTGAGCAAAAAAAAGAAATCTATAACTAAAGTTGTAGATTCTTTTTTTTCATGCTCAAAATCACATACGATATAATAAATCGTATCTTATGATATTATATCTCTTTATAATAACAAAATTATCCCAGTAATTCTGTTAAAATTGTTGCATTTTCTTCGGCTTTAACATTATTAGCAATTTTATTTCTTTTTATATAAACTCTCAAAGCTTCACGAATAAGTTCACTTCTGGTTCTTTGTTCAGATGATGCAACATTATCAACTCTGCTTAAAAAATCATTAGACATTGAAATCAAGACTCTAGCCATATACCCTCCGTTTTTGTATAACTCATTATACCACATAAACAGATTATCGCAAGAGTATATCTTATTTATATTGAAATCATAACTTATCCTGCAATAACTGATAAATTTGCCCCAAGTTTTTCTTTTGCTTTTTCATTGTTTTTTGAATAAATACTGTTTTTTGACACATAAAAATTGTTATGAGAACCTTTAAAACTCAGTTTTCTTAAAACCATAACACCGTTTTTGGCTGTCAGTCCGTCCATTACAATCTTTTTGCCGTCTTTTCGTACTATTCCGAGCCCGTTTTTAACTTGCTTAACTATGTATTCCAAATTATCATTTCCGTTTGCATTTATAAATAACGTTCCAATCGGAAGAGCAATTCCTGCTCCGAGCATTATTGCATCAATCTCACTGCGTTTTTGTATCGGAACATACGGATTATTAAAGTTTACCGAATCAATATTATTTTCTTCAAAGAATTTTTTTCGTTTTTGAGGGTCGTTTAAATCTATTCCGGTTTCTTTTGTTAATTTTTCAAAATAGTTTACGCGATTATCATGAGATATTCCGCCCGAATTAAATACCGAAACAGCAATCTCTCCGTCTGCTCCCTGCATCATTATTGCTACTTTTGCAAGCTCGGAATTTATAAATTGTTTTTCTTCGCTAAGCATGTTGTAAAGAGGCGAATTTACTAGCCCTTTTGCAGCTAAGTCATTCAGTTTTATCTCTATTTCTTTAATTCTGGCTTTATAATTATCACGGGTTTTGTCCCCTGAGATAACATCCATTTCATACATGGTACCATTTTTTATTGCGGATAATTCCGGATGTCTTTTTGCCCACATTGCCTTAAGGGTATGTGATTCATATTTTCTCATAGTTTTTCCGATAATGTTATCGGAATCCCACATTTTAGAAAACGGTATAATACCTCTATTTCTTCTCCATTTATTTTTGGTTTTATCTTCATTACCGGTTAAACCGTACTCATCCCCGATAAATAAAGTTGGAATGCCAAGCATAGCATTAAGGTATGAAAGTATCATTCCGTGTTTTTGCAGTGCCGGTTCGGTAACTGATTCATATATTGCGTTTTCTATTTCATCTTTTTTTGAAAGTTTTTTCCCTGATTTAAATTCGGCCTGTTCAATTGCTAATTTAATTGCATCTCTGAAATCGCGTGCGGCATATCCGTTCTTTTTATTTGCAAAATAAGGAGTTTCAATCATCTTAAATCCGTCAGTTTTGTCGTTAACATATTTTCTGTCATATTTTTGAACGAATGCTTTTAGTGAATTGTTTATTGCTTCGCAATAAGGTTTTCCTTCGGATGCTTTTTTAATAATTCTTGCAACTTGAACTGTATATAGGCTGTATTTGTCCGAATTGCTGTCAGTTCCCATAATATCTTTTAAATATTCTTTGTTTTTATTTCCAATTTCAGCATAATCTCCGCCCCAATTAAAATCTCCGTGCACCAAATAATCTGAATAATCCAGATTTTCTGCGGTGTTTGCTATTTCACTGATATCACTTTCGCTTAACCCTGAAGATTGAGCTATATATCTTGCGGCATTTTCTATGCTTGAAAGTTCTTTAATATTAATTTTTGTCATTTTTTCGGTAGTTTTATTTTCCAAATAATTACCGTTTGCAAGATCTATAAATGCTTCTTTGATAAGCTTTATATCTGCATCGCTTATTATTCCTTTTAATACTTCGCTTGCTGCGTCAGAAAGCGTTTTTGTTTGTGCGGCAGCTCTTGCGCTAACTGTTCTGAAATAATCTAAATTATCAACGTTTAGTCTTAATTCCAATGGCATTTCTTTAACTGTTGCAGAGCCGGATAATACTCGTGCCGCCTCTAAACGTTCTTCTCTATTAGTTTCAAAATCTGCTAATTTACCTGTATTCATGTAAACAAGAGGAGAATAGTACAGTTTCATATCTGTAGCAAGTCCGTGAAGCGTTCTTGCTTTATCGTGGTTGCCTATAAATGTGTATAGGTTTCGTACATAATCCACGCTTCTGGTTTTCATAAGTAAATCCAGCTTATGTTTAAACGCATCATGGGATTCGCATATATTTTTACCTGTTTCAAAGTCCCGTGAGAAAGTATTTAAAAGTTCTGTGAACAAGTATGAATATGCTGCTTCGGATGTTACGCCGGTTTCGTTAAAGAATTTTGTTAATGCGTCAGGTTCTCCGTTAAATTTTTTGTTATATAAATCAGTTTGTCCGTTATATGGGTTGGCATCCGGACCTCCGAAAGTTTCTCTTATAACGTCAGCTACATCAGTCATTTCTGCAACTATATATGAATGTTCATTTTTAGATTTTACTGCTTCAACATATTTTTTACAAAATCCGATTAAATTATTCCAATAATCATCAAAATCATCATAACGATTTCTGACAGAATCCGTATCCATTGTATCTTTTATTGCATCAAGCCTGTGACTTAATCCTAAGCCGGCTTTTTTGGTAAGAGCTTCTCCTATTCTAAAGCTTGAAGTTGATGTTCCTCTAATTTGTGCCAAAACTGAATGAGAAACTGTATCTATATCATTACCGTCCAAATTTTTTAATCCGGACCTTATTTTTTTGTATAATTGATTTGCTTCATCTTCAGGGTTTGCTCCTTTTATTCCCAATGAACGAAGTGTTGTATTTTTTCTTATATTATCGTAATCGTACGTTAATTCACCTGTTTTGAGTTGTTTTACTCTAAAGCTTTCTCCTGCAAGAGATTTCAACAGTGCATATTTTGCTATGTCTTTTCCGAGCAGTTCAGCAACATATTCGCCATATTCAGTGTAATTTCCTTGTGAGTCAAAAAGTTTTGTATCGGAAGATTCATTTACTTTTTTTAAAACCGAATCGGCAAATGATTTTAATTCGTTATTATATAAATTGTTAACATTGTTGTATACAGATGCATATTCTTTTATTAATTGCGGATTGCCTGCTTTATAAAGTTCAAATCTTGACATGCCGATTGTTTCATCTGTTGTTGCACGATTTGTGAAGTATGAGGTTGATAAAACACCTTGAATATTTTCACCGAATTCTAAAGCAGGAAGAGGTAATTTCATAAGTGATTTTATTGTTACATCATCTTTTGATAATGCTCCTTTTGGTGACAGGTTATATTGACGGTTCAAAATATTTTGCATGCTTTCATTATTTATCCTTGTTTCTTCAGAAAGCTTACCGTCTTTTATAAGTTTATCAATTCCTTCGGTTGTTCTTATCATTCCAATAGTTTGTGCTGTATACAAAAGCTGAGTGTCATATACAAGTTCTGTTTGGTATGAACCGATTTGAGTTCCCATATCTTGAACTTCTTTTGAACCTCTTATCTGAAGTTGTTGTTTATATTCTCTAAGCGCTCTGTCTGATATTGCCTGAAACCTTGTTTCATCATAGCCGGATATACCGTAATTTAATTTTATTAAATCTGCGTTAGCGTCCCATGTAACAACTCCTCCGCCGGGAGCTTTATCCAATTTAAAATTAGAAAATTGTGCTGCTAAAATTGTTCCTTCAGAGCTGTTTACAGTAATTTTCTTTCCTTGTTTTATTAAATCATTTATAGCATCTATACGACTCTTATATTCATTCGGGCTAATTTGAAATACGTAATTTGTAACCGTGTCTTCACTGGTGTTGATATCAAGTTCTTTGCCCGCTTTAAGATTTGAATATCGTCTGACTGACGGGTCAAGTTTGCTCATTTCTTCTTCGGTTGCTTGTGAACCGTCATAAATCTGAATTAAAGTTTCTTTTTTTGAATCATATTTATCATTCGGTTTAAATTCATAAGTGCCGTCAGATTTTTGTTCAAGTTTAAACGGAGAGTTTACAATACGATGCCTTAAATTTTCGGCATTTTTAGGAACTACGCCGAGCGAAATATTTGAATTTTTAAGATCGTTTATTCGGTACCAGTAAAAAGTCTGAGCATTTTCTCCCCAACGAAGTGCATATTGAAAATTTACTCCTTCCAAACCTTCAGATGTAAGTGTGGCATCGTAAACAGGAATTACACCTGATGCAAAACTTTTTCTTATAAATGACTTATAATTTTCAATATTTCCCATGTTAGGTGACATTTGATAATTATTTTTGTTTGTGTACCCGTGAGAATCAACGTTAGAACCGTTTGCGTATGGCGTCATAAAAAAGTATTTAACACCGCGTTCTTTTAAAATAGGAATCATGGCTTCCATGCCTGCCATACCACCTCCGTATATACGCATAGGATTTTTTACGGAATTTTCTATTTGTTTTTGGTATTCTTTATCTTCCCATATTTCTCCGGTGTTTGGGTCGTCAAAATCTTTGTATTTCATAGCAGGCATTAAAGTATCCGGCATGGCCAAATGTCCTATACCTTGTACAAGAGGGGTTGTTCCGTTTCTTGTTACAAGGGTATAATTGTAGGTGTCAAAACCTTTAGGATTGTCATAGCCGTCAGTAGGATAATGATACTCCTTTGTTACAGGATTTCCGTTTTCATCTTTTACAATACTTCCGTCAGGATTTTGAACTACATAACTGCCGGTTTTCCAGTTGTCACCGACATGTATTCTGAACAATTGCTCACCTATTCCTTGACGTAAATTTACGCCGGAATCAGGACCTTTCCATATTTCTTTATTAGTTTCTTTATCTCTTCTTACTACCCTGTATGCATAAGCTTCATCTTTATCAAGATCGGTTTCGTTTTGTATGTTTACAATAGTTCCATCGGGTTTAATAGGAATAGTTGCTATCGGCTTTTCATTGAGTTTATAATTATATTTGTCGGTTGGGGTCACTCTGAAAATTTCCACTTCGCAAATCTCTTTATCGCTGTCATAAACGTAATTGAATTGTTGAACGGTTTCTCCTACATTATTTACGACATGACGCATACTTTTAAAACCGATATTTGCTGAGTTTATTTTACTAACTAACACCTAACACAACTCCTTTATTTATATAAAGTATGTTCACAATTTTTTTTGCTAATATTACGGCATGTAATCCGGAAATATTTACAAAAATTAATATTGTATTTAATACACACTAACCTAAATTCATAATATAACAAACATACTCATATCTCAATTTTTAGATATGCTGACAAAATTTTCTAATCCGAGTCGCTTTAATATATTGTATTTTTGGTTTTTAATATTGTCAGATGTGTAAGTTTTTTTATATTTTCTCAAATCTTGTATAACATTCGGATCTGATTTTATTTTTTCTTTAATATCATCAGAAATGGCTGATATATTTGTGTAATCTAAAATGCCTAAATTATAGTATCTTACGGTTAAATAATTGTATATTTGTTTTAATTCATATGAATTAAATGTATCTATCATATCTGACATAAAATCTATGTTTCCGCTGCTTATACTATATAAATCAGATAAAAGCTGCGGCGGATAATTTTTAATTTTTTCTGTTCCGAACGTAAGAATAATTCTTGAATATGATGTTGGTTTTTTACATTTTGAAGCGTTATTTGTTATAAAATCTTTATCCAAAAACTCTTGAATATTTATATTACTGTTGAATGCTTTTATTGCGGAGATTAGTAAAAGAATATTAAGTTGTTCTTCTTGCTTTTTACCGGATGAATTTTTTAAAATATAATAAAATTCGTCTGCACTAATAGGTTTACCCGTTTTTTCTCCGATTTTAATCATTACGTCTGCTATGTCTGATTTTTTGTATGAGGTTTTATAATTTTTTAGCCCCTTTATTATTTTTTCTTTTTCTTCGGGTGTATAATTAGGTAAATCATTTATTATTTGTGTATATTCTTGTTTTATCGTTTTTTTACTGTCACTTTTATCCGAGTTTATTGATGTTTCTGCTATTGAATCTATTTCATTAACATTGTTTTCGTTATTTAAATTTTCTTCATTAGTTTTTTGGGAATTGGCTTCATTTATGACATTTTTAGAACTTTCTTCGGGAATAATTTCTTGAATTGTTTCAGATTCTTTTAATGGTGATTCTGTTATATTCTTTGATTCTTCTATATCATAATTTTCTTCGTTCATAAGTTCATCAAAAATCGGGTTTACTTTCATGTTATTTGCAAACAATTGAGAATAAATTGTATGAACTTTTCCGTCTTTCATTAAAGCCATTTTTACATTGTTACCCAAAGATGACTTTTTGCTTAAATATACATTAGGGTTATGTCCGTTAATTCGTTTGTATTTAGAAACAGTGTATCCTGTATTTAGTTTGTACTCAAGTTCTTTAACAAGAAAATTCATACATTTTCTGCAGTCTGCTTCTAAGTTGTCTGTATTTGCGTTATCTCTTAAAACATATCTTCCGACAAATCTTAAAATAGCGTGCCTGCTTCCTAGATATTCATCAAAAATATCGTGATTATTAAGTAACGTTACAAGACTTTTAAATTTATCTGTATCTATATTTAAATTATCAACAACAGCAATTAAGTGCTCTTTTAACATTGCATGTTGGTTGGATTTTAAAGGCAAAATCATTACATCATCCGAAGAGAGTTTGTTATATTTCCCCAAACTTTTCGGATCCAAATATTTTACAAAATTGTAAGTAGGTTCCAAATCTTCATCGGATGCGATTGTTTTTACCAAATCATATTTTAATGTTGACGGTGAAAAATTTCTGAAAGATTGGAATTTATATGTTGTTCCGGTTATATTACCATATATAGCTTCGTGAAACTTTGTTATAATTTTTAATTTATCCTTTAAGTTTGTGTTCGGATAAAAATCTAAAGAAAAGATGTACTTATTATCGTCCTCATAGTTTTCTGATGTAACTTTTTTTAGCATAAATGTTTTAAAAAGATTTTTTTTCTTAAGCAGATAAATCTGTTTAATACTTTTTTCCGGCAAATTATTTACTTGTAAAAATTCGTAAGTATTAAAAAGGGGAAATTCTAACCAATTTTTTAAATTTTTCGGATTTATTACTTTCGTTGCAACTTCTCTTAAAATGCCGGTCGGTTCCTCATCTTGTTTTGCAATTTGCTCGTATACCAAAGCCAAATTTTTTACATCTTCTTTTTGGTAAGAGTCATTAATTACTGTTAAGACCTTTTTTGAAAAATCTTCGTCACACTCATTTTCTAATTTATCTAATATATTATCCAATGTATTCTTTATGTGTTCTTTACCCTCTGATTTTAAGTCATCATATATTTTAGCAATTGCCGGATATTTAAGAATGTTTTTATTTAAAATATCATCTATAGATTTACCGGCTTCATCCGGAAGCGGACTTTCAGATACTTCTTGTTTAACTTCTTCTTGCTGAAGTGAATTTTCTGAAACTTCTTGTTTTACCTCTTCTTGACCTTTTTCAACATTAAAACTTTCTTTAATTTTGTCATACAAATCTTTTACTGAGGAACTTTCTTTGCCGTTAACAATTATATCTGTAAGTACAGAGGCTCCGGCTATCAAAATTCCCATAAAAATTTCTCTGGTCTTTTCGTTACTAAGCTGCTCCTGAATTTTTTCTCCTAAATTGCCAATCTTAGAAAAATCAAAATCAAGCGGAACAGTTTTTCCTCTAAATGACGGAATTTGAGCCGGTAAAAGTTTTGACGAATTATAATTACGACTTATTGTTGAGTTGTTTACTGGTAAAATATTCATTAAAAAACCCTTTAGTTTATATATAGACTAAAGGGCCTAAAATAAAAATTTGCCATATTCTTTACAAAAATTTACAATTGAGCATTTTTTGGTACAACAGTAACACCGCCTTCTGATACATAAAAACCTCTTGCGATATCTTCTTCACGATTTATACCGATTTTTGTATACGGAGGAATTACCACATTTTTATCAATTATAGCTTTTCTTATTTCGGAGTACCTTCCTACGTTAACATTTTCCATCAAAATGCTGTCAGATACCTGAGAAAAACTGTTTATTCTGACTTCCGGTGATAAAATACATCTTGAAATGGTTCCTCCGGAAACGATACAGCCTTCTGAAACCATAGAATTGGTTGCCATACCTACTCTGTCGCCTTCTTCCCAAACAAATTTTGCAGGAGGATAATTGTAATTAAATGTTCTTAACGGCCATTCTTTTGAATACAAATTTAATTCAGGCTGATAGTCCAAAAGATCCATGTTAGCTTGCCAATATGCATCTATACAACCTACATCGCGCCAATATCCTTTTTCTTTTTCTGTCATTCCCGGAAAATAATTTTCGTTAAAGTTATATATAAATATTTTTTTACCTTGTCCTAAAAGCATAGGGATTACATTTTTGCCAAAATCATGGTTAGAATCTTTTATTTTTGCATCTTCTTCCAAACTGTTTAATAAAATGTCTTTCGTGAATATATAATTGCCCATAGAAGCCAAACACATGTCAGGATTACCGGGAATGCTTTTAGGCTTTGTTTTAGGCTTTTCAACAAATCCGGTCAAACGCCAGTTATCATCTACCTCTATAATTCCGAATTCATGAGCATCTTCTATAGGGATAGGTATTGCGGATATTGTTAAATCGGCTTGTGTTTTTTTGTGGTATTTAAGCATTTGATAAACGTCCATTTTGTATATATGGTCACCGCCAAAAACACATACATAGTCAGGGTTTTCGTCGTGAACATGAAAAATGTTCTGATAAACTGCATCAGCAGTTCCCAAATACCAACTACCTCCGGTTCTCATTTGTGCCGGAACTAAATCCACATACTGATTTAAAAATGGCGATAATGCCCACCCTTTTGATATATGTTTGTTTAAAGAATCGGATTTATACTGAGTCAAAACTTTTATCTTAAAAAATCCTGAGTTAATAAAATTATTAAGAACAAAATCTATTATCCTATATCTTCCTCCAAAAGGAACTGCAGGCTTTGCTCTGTCTTGAGTTAAAGGAAAAAGCCGTTTTCCTTCTCCTCCTGCTAAAATCATTACCAATGCATCATCTATACTCATATAAACTCTCCTATAATAAATTTATTCTACCAAAATAAAAAAAATATTGAAATAATTCTAAAGAATAATCATTCTCAATATTTTTAAAAATCAAATGTTTGTATTATAATTAAAAGACGAAGGGAAAAGATTTTGAAACAATCAAAGTTAACTACGGCAATTTTTTTATCACTGTTCTTGGGAATTCTGGCAGGATGGCTATTTCCGGAATTCGCCGTTAAGACGCATGTGTTAGCTGAAATTTTCTTAAGAATGGTGAAAATGATTATAGCTCCGCTTCTTTTTGCTACACTGGTTGTCGGAATTGCAGGACACGGTGATGTAAAAAGTTTAGGAAGATTAGGTATAAAAACAATTGCGTATTTTGAAGTAGTTACTACTATAGCTTTGTTTATCGGCTTAGGTTTTGCCAATCTGTTTAAACCCGGAGTCGGAATGGGGAATATATCAACGGCTCATAACGGATTAAGCAGCATTGTTCAGTCGGCAGCTACAACTCATCATAATTCATTTGGTGAATTATTATTAGGATTATTTCCGACAAGTATTTTTCAGTCAATGGCAGAAGGTAATTTGCTTCAAATTGTTGTGTTTTGTATATTTTTTGCCCTTGCAATATGCGCTGTCGGTGAAAAAGCAAAGCCGGTTGTTGATATTTTAAATTCGGTTTCCGCAATAATGTTTAAATTTACGGAGTATGTTATGTACTTTGCTCCCATTGGTATATTTGGTGCAATTGCTTATACGGTAGGTTCTAACGGTATATTAATTTTATTTAATTACGGAAAAATTATTCTTTCTTTGTATGTTGCACTGGGAGCTTTTGTTGTTTTCGTTTTGGTTGCAGCATGTAAAATTGTAAAAATATCTACTCGAGCTTTGATTAAGGCTATACAAGAGCCTGCATTTTTAGCTTTCACAACCGCAAGTTCAGAAGCAGCTCTTCCTAAAGCAATGTCAATTATGGAAAATTTCGGTGTGCCTAAATCTATTGTCGGATTTGTTATGCCGACAGGATATACTTTTAATTTAGACGGATCTACATTATATCTTGCAATGGCTGTTATATTTTCAACACAGCTTGTAGGTCATCCGCTCACATTTGAACAACAGCTGGTAATTATGTTTGCGCTAATGCTTACCAGTAAAGGGATTGCAGGAGTTCCGAGAGTCGCATTAATCGTTCTTGCCGGAACTCTTACCAGTTTTGGTATTCCTATTATAGGTGTTGCAATACTTTTGGGAATAGATCAGATTTTAGATATGGGAAGAACTACCGTCAATTTAATCGGAAACTGTGTTGCGACAGTAGTGATAGCAAGATGGGAAAATCAGTTTGACTACAATAAGATGAATAATTTTATTAATACAAAGAATTTAAAATTGGCAACAGTTACAAATATAGACAGCGTAAAAGATGATATAACATCGGAGGAAGTTAAATAAATGGAGAACACAAAAATGGAATACAAAGAAACTTTAAACTTGCCTCAAACAACATTAGAAATGAGAGCAAACGCAATAAACAAAGAACCTCAAACTCAAAAATTTTGGGAAGATAATAATATTTATGAAAAAATGAATGCAAACAAAGATAAAACGAATTCTTTTGTTCTTCATGACGGACCTCCTTATTTGAGTTCGGATAAAATCCATGTAGGAACAGCTTTAAACAAAATTTTAAAAGATATAATTATTAAGTATAAATCAATGAACGGATATTACGCTCCGTATGTTCCTGGATATGACGCTCACGGACTTCCGATAGAAAATGCGGTTGTAAAAAATATTAAGGGAGGCAGACACTCAATAACTGAGGGTGAACTCAGAGCAAAATGCAGAGAATACGCTATGAATAGTTTAAAAGGTCAAGAAGCTGCGTTCAGAAGATTAGGAGTGTTGGGTAACTGGGAAAATCCTTATTTGACAATTAAACCTGAGTATGAAGCCGAACAAGTCAGAGTGTTTGGAGAAATGTACAAAAAAGGGTATATAGAAAAAGGATTAAAGCCGGTATATTGGTGTGCTGCTTGTGAAACAGCGCTGGCAGAAGCAGAAGTTGAATATGCTGATATTTCTTCTAAATCAATATATGTAAGGTTTAAATTTACAGAAGAAAACAAAGAAAAAATTGCGCAAATGTTGAAGCGCAGTGTTGATAATATGCCGAATTGTTATGCAATCATTTGGACAACAACCCCATGGACAATTCCTTCAAATGTTGCTATCTCAATGAACCCTAAGTATGAGTATCAACTTTTTGAATACAATGGTGAAATATACATAACGGCAAAAGATTTGCTCGGAAAATTTATAGAAGATGCCGGTTGGAACGAATCAGATATAAAACTGTTAGGTACAGCAATCGGTCAGGATTTTGAGTTGATGGAAGTATACCATCCGCTTGTTAACAGAACTTCAAAAATCATTTTAGGTGAACATGTTACTCTTGATGCAGGTACGGGGCTTGTACACACTGCTCCGGGTCACGGTCTTGAGGACTATGAAGTCGGGTGTAAATACGGAATTGATGTTTTTTCGCCGCTAGATGCTTCAGGTTGCTGGAAAGAAGAAGTTGGTATTCCTGAATTAGTAGGTGTTCCTTATTATAAAGGAAATGACATGGTTATAGAAATGCTTATAAAATCTGCTTCTTTGGTTCATCAAAATGAAATTAATCACAGTTATCCTCATTGTTGGAGATGCAAACACCCTGTAATATACAGAGCGACTCCACAATGGTTTGTAAAAGTTGATAAATTCAGAGAAGAAGCTATGAATGCCATAAGAAATGTGAAATGGATTCCTTCAAGCGGTGAAAGCAGAATAGGTAATATGGTTGCAGGAAGGACGGATTGGTGTATATCAAGACAAAGAGCTTGGGGAGTTCCTATACCGATATTCTATTGTGAAGATTGCGGAGAGGTTATATGCAGTGATGAAACAATAGAGCATGTTGCCGCAATATTTGAAAAAGAAAGTTCAGATGCTTGGGTAAATCATAGCGCGGAAGAGCTTCTGCCAAAGGATTATGTTTGTCCAAAATGCGGAAAAAAACATTTTCGTAAAGAAAAAGATATAATGGATGTTTGGTTTGATTCAGGTATTTCTTGGCGTGCAGTTGTTGAAAAACGCTCTGAAGAGTTGGGACATACACCAGTTGATATGTATTTAGAAGGCTCTGATCAACATAGGGGCTGGTTCCAGTCTTCTCTTTTGACATCCGTTGCTACGCAAGGAAAAGCTCCTTATAAACAAGTACTGACTCATGGTTTTGTATTTGGAGAAGACGGACGAAAAATGTCAAAATCATTGGGGAACTATATAAGGCCTGATGATATTATAAAAAATTATGGTGCTGATATATTAAGACTATGGGCAGCTTCTGTTGATTACAGAAATGATACAAAAATTGGTGATAATATTGTAAAACAGCTTTCTGAAATATTTAAGAAAACAAGAAATACTGCAAGATTTTTGCTTGGTAATATTCATGATTTTGACCCTAAAAAAGATTATGTACCATATGAAGAGTTAAAAAATATTGATAAATTCGCTTTACATAAATTAAACGGCGTGATAAGAGATGTTACAGAATCATTTGAAAATTATGAATTTTATAAATATTTTCAATGCTTACAGAATTTTGCATCAGTAGATTTAAGTTCATTCTATTTGGATATAGTAAAAGACAGATTATATACTGCAGGGAAAAAATCTTTATCACGCAGAGCTTGTCAAACTGTTTTATATGAAATATATCAAGCTCTTGTGAGAATGGTTGCACCCGTAATGCCTTTTCAAGCTGAAGATATGTGGCAGAATACACCGGAAAATCAAAGAAGCGGACTTGAAAGTATATTATTGTCATCTTGGGTAAAAGAAAACAAGCAATGGATTAATTACGAATTAGAAGAAGAATTTACAAAAATTTTGAAAATTCGTGAAGTAGTAACACGTGCAATAGAACCTTTAAGAGCTGAAAAAACAATCGGAAGTTCTTTGGAAGCGGCTGTTTATGTAAAAACCAATGAGTCAGAAATTCTAAATAAGAACCTAAATGATATTGCAGATATATTTATCGTGTCACAAGCTTATGTTGCTGATAATGAACCTAAAAATGCATTGAATGAGTACAATGAAAATGGTATAACAGTATGGGTAACCCGTGCGGAAGGTGAAAAATGTGAACGATGCTGGAAATATCGCACGCTTGGAGAGCATACGGAACACGCAACTATTTGCTCAGATTGTTATGAAGCAATTAGGGAATAAATTTATTGGATATTAAGAGAGCTTTAACAGGCAATGTATTATATACATTGCCTTTTTTTTGATTTTTATTTACAAATGCTAAAAATTCGGAATATGTTTAAATTAAAAGGTATAATTACCATAAATAACAGGAATCATGCAACTAATATGTAATTCAATAAATATAGTTATCTTTTCCTTTAAACCGGCTTGAAATATGTGTAAATAAAAGCACACGTCTTTTTTAGTATAAATAAACAAATATTGTAATCACGAGCCCGTTAGGGCAATCCGGCTTATTATTAATTGTCTTAAATAGTTCACCCACCCGCTGTTGTATACATCGCTCTGGCTTTGTAACAACAGCTCCATCTTAAGGGAGAGAGTTCTCAAAAACAGACAAATCAAGCATCCCCTCCCTCAAGAGGGAGGGCTCGGGTGGGTGGGCAATAAGTCATTTGTACAAACTTAAGATTTTTCAAAATATAACTGCATTTATAACACACAAAAATACATTAACAATTAAAGTATACAAATCTTGTCATTGCGAAGGCGGTTAG
>CAJOPY010000069.1 GCA_905236505.1 Candidatus Gastranaerophilales bacterium | reverse complement strand
ATCGTCGGTGGTGCTATTCCGAAAGAATACATCGAACCAGCAAGAAAAGGTATGGAAGAAGCTCTTGAAGGCGGAATCCTAGCAGGATATCCTTTAATCGATGTTAAAGTTGAACTTTACGATGGAAGTTATCACGAAGTTGACTCTTCTGAAATGGCATTTAAGATTGCCGGTTCTATGGCTATTAAAGATGGCTGTAAGAAATCTCAACCTTGCATTCTTGAACCTATGATGAAGGTAGAAATAGAAATTCCTGATGAATTTACCGGAACAATTATCGGTGACATATCAAGACGCAGAGGCCGTGTAGAAGGTCAAGAACCTCAAGGTAACACAGGTAACGTAATTGTTAGAGCTGTAGTACCTTTGGCTAATATGTTTGGTTATGCAACAGATTTGAGATCAAACACTCAAGGTCGCGGAACATTCTCTATGGAATTCCAAAAATACGAACAAGTTCCTGCAAACATTGAAAAAGAAATTATTGAAAAAGCAGGGGCTAAGGCTTAAGGGTTCTAATAATACATTAAAAGAAAAAAGGGTGACACAAAATGTCACTCTTTTTGTTTATGTTTTAAAAAATTGTGATACCTAAATAAGACTTACGGGCTCAATAAAGATTTATTTTATATTTGGGAAAGCATAAATTGTACCGTCTGTATTTCGCCATTTTAAATATCCTGTTTTAACAACTTTATCAATATCCATAGCTGATACAAGCGCCCAATTGCCTCTGATTAAGTTTAATTTTATTTGTTTTACATATTTAAGTTTATCCAAATTTTGTGAAAAATCCTCACTTTTTGCATGCAAAACGCTTATTTCATCAGGAGCATCTTTTAATATACGAAGTCCGTATTTCCTTCCGTACAGATTATAAAAATTGCGCCACGGCATGAATTGCATTCTATCTTCAGTCATAACCCAGCCTTTAGCACCTGTATGTTTGTCGTATATAATTTGCACCCAATTATCGTCACCAATATCCGTAACATACATAAGCCCGAGTTTTCTTTCATTCAAAAGAACGCAAAAAACTCCGTCAGGCATTGTTTCAGGTTTGTATGAAAAATCATAAGTTTTAATTATATGTGATTTTTCGTCAGGTTCTGTATAAATATTCAAAGTTTCACCGGTTTGAAAAACTCCTATTGAGCTTTTCGGAATATTGTTAGTATAATACGGAAGAGTATCCGCAAATACAGGAAGTGTAAACATAATCAAAAATATAATTAAAAACTTTTTCATACCCAATCCTTTTCTTGTTAATAATATTGTACCTTTTATAAAACGAAAACTCAATCAAAATGTTCAAAAAATTTAACCACTGGTCAGAATGTGAAATTTAATGTAAAATAGGTGTATAGTTTTAAGAAGTGAGGAAGATTTTATGCCTACCATAGAAGAAATGATTAATGCCGGTTTTTCTTTTCATCAGCAAGGACGGCTGGATGAAGCTGAACACGTTTATACAGAAGCACTGAATTTAGATAAAACGAATGCGGAAGTTTACAATCTTTTAGGTGTTATAAAGCTTCAAAAGGGTGATGCTCAAGCTGCAATTGAGTATGTTGAAAAAGCTGTTGAAAAATCTCCTGATGCATATTTTTACGAAACTCTTTTTCAAGCTTATATAAGAAATAAAAATTATAATAAGATTATTGCCAAAGAAGAAGTTGTTACAAAGCTTTTTCCGGAAAACTATTCATTGCTTTTCAATATTGCTTTGGCATACAAAAATCTTAATAAATTTAAAGAAGCAATTAAATTTTATGAAAAAGCGCTTAAAATCAATCCTGCTTCACACACGGCATGGTTTAATCTTTCACATCTTTATAGTATTGAAGCTCAAACAAAAAATGCTGTTTCCGCTCTTACTATATGTAATAAGCTAAAACCTGATGATATGGAAACAGAATACTTTTTATCTATAGCACTTATGCGTGTTAAAGATTATGATAAAGGATTAAAGTATTATGAAAAAAGAATAAGCAAAGAAGCTGCACAAAAAATGCTTGAAAAGACTTATCCAAACAAATTCAGACCTGATAACGAATGGAAAGGACAAAACATAAAAGATAAAACTCTGCTTGTTTATTATGAAGCTGGATACGGTGATGTTATAATGTTTTCAAGATATTTACCGCTTGCTGCAAAAAAATGTAAAAAACTTATATTCTATAATCATAAAGCTTTAACACCTTTGTTTAAAGAAAATAAACATCTTGGTATAGATTTAATTTATGATTCATATATTCCGGAACGTGATATAGATTTTGATTATCATATTGCAATTATGAGCTTGCCTCACGTACTTGGACTTAGAGGTAAAAATGTTTTTGTTTCAAGAGGCGGATACATAATTCCTAATCTTGATTTGGCAAAAGCGTACAGAGAAAAATACTTTATGAATGATAAGATTAAAGTAGGTATAAAATGGCAAGGAAACACCTTCTACGAAAAAGATCGTGTAATTCCGACCGAGAATTTTATTCCGCTTACGCAAGTTGACAATACTCAATATTACTCATTCCAAACATATGAAGGCTCGGAAAATACTTCAAAACTTCCAAATGTAATTGATATCGGAAAAGATTTATCTGATTTTGCTCAAACTGCAGCTGCACTGAGTAATCTTGATTTAGTTATATGTAATGATACTTCTCTTGCACATTTAGCCGGTGCAATGCGTATACCTTGCTGGGTTTTGCTTCCTTATGAAGTAAATTGGAGATGGCATACAGATTTAAGCGTTTGCGATTGGTACGAAAGTATTAAATTATTCAGACAAAAATCTTTCGGTGACTGGCAAAGCGTATTTGATGAAGTATTGGAAGAAATGAAACCCGATTAGTATAATTATGATATAATCAAAAGTATGAAATACCCGAATTTAGAAAAATTGGTTGATATTATAGCTGTATTAAGAAGCGAAAACGGTTGTGTTTGGGACAGAGAACAGACTCACAAATCTTTGCGCCCTAATATGTTGGAAGAAGCTTATGAGGCAGTTGATGCGATTGACGAAGGAGATATTCCAAACCTAAGAGAGGAATTGGGAGATGTGCTTTTGCAAGTTGTACTTCATTCACAAATAGCTAAAGATAACGGTGAATTTGATATAGAAGATGTTGCTCGGGAACTTAGTGAAAAACTTATACACAGACATCCGCATGTTTTTGGAAGTGAAAAAGTAAATTCAGCAGATGATGTTATAAAGAATTGGGATAAACTAAAAAAAGAGGAAAAATCATACAGAAAATCCATTTTGGACGGAATTTCCAAATCTCAATCAGCACTAATGTCTGCACAAAAAATCAGTAAAAAAGTTGTAAAAGTAGGGTTTGAATGGGATTCTGTTGAAAGCCTGAAAGAATGCATAAAATCTGAATATAAAGAATTTTACGAAGCCGTTTTATTAGGTGACAATGATAAAATGGAAGATGAGATGGGAGATATCTTTTTTGCAACAGTCAATCTTGCAAGATGGTATAAAATTGATTCGGAACAAGCGCTTTTAAGAGCTAACAGAAAATTTACCGCCAGATTTAAAAAAATGGAAGAATTAAAAACAAAACCTTTTGAAGAATACTCTTATGAGGAATTTAACGAACTTTGGAAACGTGCTAAATTAGAAATAAACGGAGAAAATAATGAAAAAAGAAATTAAGTATTTTATAGCATTTTTAATGCTTTCAGCAATTATACCGGCTTTTGCATATATGGGAAGAAGCTTTGATGAACCTGTAAATGTTTGTGCTTCACATATATTGGTACCTACGGAAGCTCAAGCAAACAAAATTAAATCTGAGATAAATTCTTACGGTGATTTTGAACAAATGGCAAAAATATATTCGGAATGTCCTTCCGGCAAAAAAGGCGGGTATCTTGGCTGTTTTGGGAAAAAACAAATGGTAAAAGAATTTGAAGAAGCTGCATTTAACGGAAAAATAGGAGAAGTAACAGGTCCTGTTAAAACGCAATTCGGTTATCACTTAATTTGGGTTACACGCAAATACTAATCAAATATGCAAAATAAATTTACTGCAAATTTAGCGTTATTTATTACGGCACTTATATGGGGGCTTTCTTTTGTTGCGCAGAGAGCGGGAATGGAATATATAGGACCTTTTACATTTAATGCCGTAAGAACGCTTTTGGGAGGTTTAAGCCTTATTCCCGTTATTTTGTTTGTAAAGATTACTCGTGTTGATACAAGAACAAAAGCAGTAAAACACAAACAACATATAAATTTGGAAAGAGCCGGTATTGCATGCGGATTAGCTTTATTTATAGCGATGACAATTCAGCAGTATTGTATGCAATATGTAGGTGCCGGTAAAAGCGGATTTATAACAGCTTTATATATAGTTTTTGTGCCTATTTTAGCGGTTCTTTACGGAGAAAAATTACAATTTAAAATTATTATCAGCGTATTTTTGGCATTAACCGGCATGTACGTTTTATGCTGCAAAGAAAGCATTAACTTTAGCCGGTACGATTTACTTTTGTTAGTAAGTGCATTTTTCTATGCCGTTCATATTATGGTTGTAAAATATTATTCCGAAATAGTTAATCCGATAAAAGCTTCTTGCGCGCAATTTTTTGTTGTAAGTTTTTTATCGGCACTTCCTATGTTTATGTTTGAAACTCCTTCTATTTCATCTTTGATTGCGTGCAAAATTCCGCTTTTATACGCAGGTATTTTAACTTGCGGAGTTGCATATACTCTTCAAATATACGGTCAAAAATACACTCTTCCGGTTATTGCATCACTAATTTTTAGTACGGAAGCTGTTTTTGCTGTATTAGGCGGTATTGTGATACTTGGTGAAACAGTAACTGTCAGAGAATTAACTGGCTGTATCCTGATTATAAGCGCAGTAACTATTGCTAATGTAAAATCAAAAGTTCCGGAATAATTTACTACAAATTTTAAAATAAATCCAAAAATTTGTTATTTTGAACCTTTTACATCTTTAACCAAAAAATTGTTTTCCGCTTCCGCCGGTTTTTTTGTTGGTTTCCAAAAGATTATACGTATTATTAAACGCTTTTTGCGCTTTTTCGGTATCGTCTTTTACTTTCCTTGTATCGTTCAAGCGCTGAAAAGAGTTGTTATTATCCGTATTAACTCCGTTTGGAAATTTGAAAAAATCTCCGAAGTTTCTCATATATACTCCGCTGGTTGTGTCCGGTAATTATATATATCGGCAAAAATTTTAAAAACTTTAATTTATAATCAAAAACTGTTACAATTCTTAAAACAAATTACAATATATTTGTCAATGTGTAATGCACTGTAAGAGCGAATTTTGCCAGATGTGGTAAATATATGTAAATTTTTGTAACAATTTGCTTGACAACACCTATCATGAGAAAAAAATTTATAGTAGCATGCCATGTATCAACTATCCCCAAATCTCCTCCCAAAATTATAGAGATAAAATACTTATACTGACTCTAAAAGGGTCAGTTTTTATTATGCAAAAAACTTATGTCGGAATAAAATTTAAAAATTAAGATATTTCATTTAATTTTTGATAAACGGCGGAAAGTAAAATAAAAATTATATCTTTATCAATGTCAGGCGGAATAAACTCAAAAGAAAAGCCTGTATTATATAGCATTCCGTTTTCTTCCAGTAATTCAGAATTAATAAATCCCACAAAATCAGCGTTTTCATTAATAAGCATTTTTTTAAGTTTTTCTGTGTATTCATTTACCGATTTTTCCGGAAAAAATTTTTGAGGAAAAGTTACTAGTGTTTTTTTGTCAAAAAGCGAAATAACTTTATGTTTTTCACCGTGCAAATATTTTTCCAAAAATATATTTTGCGCCAAATCCGGCGAAGTATTATATATTTCTGATTTTATATTTATGACGTCCTGCATTGAATTTGCTTTTTTTATAATGCCTCTTGTTTTTAAAATAACAGGATATTCAACCGGCAATTTTATAATCGGAGGAGTTAATATTTCATATTTATTTAGAATTTTATATGCAAAATCCGGAAAAAGTTTTAAATTTGTCCATTTTGAAGAAGCAGAAAAACAGTTAATATGATTTTTTCTCAAAACATCTGATATACCTTGCAAAACCCATTTTTCCTCTTCAACAATAACCAAATCTATTTGCAAAGCCTTGCATTTTTCAGCAAGTTCTGCAAAAGTATTAAACATTATGCGCAAAGTGCCCTTTATTTCATTTTCGGAAGTAACATACAGTTTATTTAAAAACTTTGATTGCTTAAAAAGAGCCACATTTGCACCATTTCCGACAATCAAAACATTTACTGTTTGCATGAAGAGCACCCTCCGCAATTTCCTGAACAATTTTTATTAACCAAATCTTGTATTTCAAAATAATTATTATTCAGAATTTTTTCTATAACAATCGGATAAAGTGACTGCTCAATATAATCCAGTTCTTCCTTCAATTCTTCATAATGCGTATTTCCTCTGACAAAAACCGGATATTGAGTAATAATTTTTCCGGAATTTTTGTAATAAAAAGTAATTCCTGTAACCTTCACTCCTGCTAAAATAGCTTCTTTTTCCGGATTTTCGGAATTAAATGCGGGTAAAAGAGAATGATGAACCGCTAAAATGTCCTCTTTATGAGAATTTTCATATCCTGAAAGTGAAACAATTAAATCAAATTTTTCATTCTCGGGTAAAAATTTATATTCATTTACTTGTACAGAATTGAGCTTAAATTTTATTGCATCAATAGTCGGATTGTATTCTTTGTATAGTATGCAAACTTTTTTCATACAAATATTTTATCATAATTTCAGATAAGAAATACAAAAAACTTGCCGAATATCTGGCAAGTTTATAAATCTCCATATACCTTTATCGTCTGTTAAGCCGTTTTTACGTTGTGTTGTTGAAAAAAGACTGAATTAGCTGCAAGTGTTTCTTCAAGTGGTTTCTTTGGTTCTATATATGCTACGGTAGCACCTGCTCCGGTAGTTCCTTTTGAAACACCTATATCTGCATGTATACCATATTCTGTTGCCATTTTATACTTCCTTTCTTTTACTCAATTCTGTTTACATGAATATAAAGTATTTTTTCTTCTTCCGATTTCACAATTAAGAAAAATCTTTACAAAACTTTACATGGCAAATCAAAATTTCTGCAGATTTTGCAAAATCTTTTCTGAATATAGAATTGTTTAAAGTAAGGCAAATTTATTGTATAATATAGTCTTTTGTATTTAGAGAAAGGATTTTTTGTATTTCGGATTTATCCTTTAAAGAGCCAAATATAATTGCAAAGAGCGGATTTGTTTCAAAATTTATACGTCTTACTTCCAGTACGTGTGAATAGTTTTCCAAAAATCTTCCGTAATCAAAATTCTTAATTTTGCTTCTTTCCACATCAACCGGAACTTCCGCCATAGAAAAATAGTATATATCTCTTCCTGCATCTGCAAGAATATCATTCCAATTCGGGCTTGTTTGGTTCTGGAAATGTTCATAAACATTTATTCCCCAAGCGTATCTTGCAACATCTGTTGTACACCAGCCGGCAAATCGCATCGGATTAACTTCTATCGGTATAATTGTTCCGTCATCTTTTATTCTTACTTCTACATGCATAGGAAAGTTTCTTATAAGACTAAGATTGCCGATTTGCTTCAATAGTATTGCAAATTTAGCCATATGACGAACCATAATTTCAGCTGAAGTTATATAAATCCTGTCACTCACATCTTTTTCGTTATAAAACGGGTGTTGAAAAATGTTTAAAATAACAACATCACCATTTCTGTCATAAAATGCATCTATAGCAAATTCTTCACCTTCAATTTTTTCTTCTATCAAGAATTTTGAAGAGTCCAAAACTTCTTTCGGATACATTGATTCAGCCTGTTTCATTTCCGATGAAAGCTTTGATATTACGCTATCCCATTCACTTTCATCTTTTACTGTATGAACACCGAAACTCAAAAAACCTACAGCCGGTTTTAATACTACAGGAAATTTAATTTCTTTTTTATTCAATTTTTTTAAATTTTCATACTCTACTGTTTGAAAATAAAAATCCGGATACATTTCTTGAAGTAATTCTCTGAATTTAGCTTTATCTTTAAAAAATTTTATATAGGAAGTTAAATTTGATTGCGGAAGATTTTCCAAAACCCAGTTTATAGCATTTTCGGAATTTGAATAAATAAGCGGATATTCTTGCTTTAAAAAATGTTCTCTTGCTTGATTTGTATCAACAAGATTAAACGCCCCTTCTTCAAAATTTGCTTCCTGAATGGATTCGTTATCCAAAACTGCCCAATCGTTTTGAACAATTGCGTCTACTAAAAACTCAGATGCATAAGGTTTTTCAATAATAAACATTTTACTTCCCTCTTTTTTATTATAATACTACAAATTTTTGTAATATAAAACAGCTATGAAGTAAATAATTGAATAAATTCTTCTTAAAACAAAGAAATTAAAAGTTATAAAACCAACTTATTTACGTATTTAATTTAAAACAATAATAAAATTTTTACATATGCAAGCCGTTTGCCCAATCGTTTGCCGGCATTTCACCTTTTCCTTCAGGTTTTACCTTTTTAAGGCGCAAAATTCCGTTTCCTGTTTTTACATCAATCCCAATTTTGGAAACTTTTATAAAATTGCCGATTTGTCCCTCCGGATTTTCATCTATGGGTTCTGTTTCCATGACTTTTATAATTTTATTGTTGTATTTAAAAAATGCTCCGGGACATTTATAAACGCCTCTTACAAGGTTATGAATATCTTGTGCGGATTTATTCCAGTCAATTTCACATTCTTCTTTTTTTAATTTATCCGCAAAACATATGCCTTCTTCGCATTGCTTTTCAGGTTTTAATGTTCCGTTTGCAATTCCGAGCAAAGTTTTTTCAAGAAGCTCAGGAGAATGAGAAGCACAGACTTCAAACAATTCCATACAGTTCATATACGGAGTAATTTTAATATGTTCTTTCATACAAATATCACCGCAATCTAATCCGAGTTCAGTAATCATTGTACAAATTCCTGTTTCTGTGTCACCGTTTATTATTGCACGCTGAATAGGATTTGCGCCTCTGTATTTCGGCAGCAATGAAACATGCAGATTTATTGTTTCATACTTAGGAATATCTAAAACTTCCTGTGAAAGAATTTGGCCGAATGCAAATGTTACAAAAAAATCCGGTGATATTTTTTTTAACTCTTCAATAATATCAGGCTCTTTGCGTATGGACTTTGGCTGAAAAACTCTTATTCCGTTTTCTTGTGCAAAAACTTTTATAGGTGACGGTGTAAGTTTATGCCCTCTTCCGGATGGTTTATCTGGCTGAGTAACAACCGCAAGAACGTCAAATTTGTCAGAGTTATAAAAATATTTTAAAGAAGGAAGTCCTATATCGGGAGTTCCGAAAAATACTATACTAATCTTGTTTGTCATTTGCCTTTTTGGCCCTTTCTTGAATTAGTTTTTCAATTTCAGGTTCCAAATCCGGCTCGTTTAAGATTTTTTCAAGCTGAATTGGCGGAAGGTTATTTTTTTCAAGTTCTGCTTCCGCTTCAAATCGGTTTATTACATGGTCTATAAATAAAATACCGTTTAAATGATCAAATTCATGTTGTATACATCTTGCAAGAAGAGTTCCGTCTTTTGCTTCCAATACAAAAGAACGGCCATTTCTGTCCATAGCTTTTACCATGACATTAGCGTATCTTTTTACGTCAGTAAACGCTTCCGGAAAACTTAAACAACCTTCATGGCTGATTACGGCACCTGACTTTTTTATTATTTTAGGATTAATAAATACCATAGGATTAAGAGGCTGATCACCCGTAGACACATCAATAACAAATATTCTGTAATTTTCTCCGACTTGAGGAGCTGCCAGCCCTACACCGTTTTGAGCATACATTGTATCCAAGAGATCATCTATTAAAACTTTTATTTTTTGTGAAACTTTATGAACTTCTTTAGAAGGTTCTCTAAGAGAAGGCTCACCGTACTTTACAACTTTTCTTATTGACATATATAAAATCCTTTTTCACAACAACTCTATCTTATATAATAATATCATAAAATGAACCTTAATGGTATAATTGTCGTTATAGAAACAGATTGGAATAAAATTATGCGCAAAATTTTTACTTTCTTAATTATATTTTTAATATCTATAGCGGAAGTTTCTGCATATTCATTAAAAGTGTACGATGAATACGGAAATAGAGTCGGAACGTACAGAAAAGAAGGTGATAAATTTCAATTGTATGATTTTAATGATAATAAAGTTGATGAACCTACGGAATTAATAAAAAATCCTCCTACGCAAAAAACTTTGAGTGAATACTCACGTACATATTATGATGAAAACATGCTTCCTATAGGAACGTATAGAAGCGGTTGGTATGGAAATAACGGTAGATATTATCCAAGAGGAGGATATTTTGTTCCAAAAAGTTGGTATCCTTCGTATAACCAATATATAGTAAGGCCTAGTGCCGGTAATATAATCAGAAACGAATCATATATACGAGGAAGAGGTTCAACAAATATCGTTCCGGCAACAAAAGTTGACCCATTTACAAACACTTTGTTAAAATTTTAAAAGTTTTATAATAATCTGTGTATTCGGTCAGATTTTACCTGCATCCTAATATGCTTTTACAAGGAAAATTTTTATTCCGTTCTCAAGTCTTTCCACTCTTTTTACATAATGATAGTCATTAGGAGAAGTCATAATTAAAACGACAGCCGGAAGTTTTCCTGTCATTTTTGAATAATAAAGTGCTTGTCCGATACTTTCTGCCCATTTTTTTGCAAAATCAAATTCTATTGCATAATCCTTTGTAAGGCAGTCAACTCGTGTCATATCCCATAATACGGCTTCTTTTCTGCCGAAATCAGATGTACACCACTGGTTAACGTAATATGATTCAGTTTGGTCAGGCATCATTTGTTGTACTTCATACCATTTTTGCGGAACATAATTAAGACCAAAATAATATAAACCTGTAACCATAAGCAAAAACGTAATGCCGAAGCTTATAATTTTATTTTTACCCAAAACTTGTTTCTTTTTTCTTCCCATATAGAATTAATAACAAATAATTTGTGTGAAAGCAAGATATATAGAGTTTTATATTTTAATTTGTATTTGACTTTTGACAAAATATCTCATCGTTATTAATTCTTTTCTTGTTTGGCATTGTTAAATTCATCCAAAGATATTTTCCAGCTTTCTTCATAATCAAAATCTTGAGAAGCAATTTCTTCCGGAATTCCTGCGTGGTGGATTTTCGGAAGCAGGAATTTTTCGCTTAATTCTATTTGTTTATCCAAATTATCGTCAGAATCTTGACAAATAAATATTCCTTCGCCGTTTGGGTTTGTTTTATATCCGACAATAGTGATTTCGTGTCCTGCAAGTTTGTTTCCGTTATCAGGATCCGGCCAAGTATATCCGATATTAATATTGTGTCCCATTTTCAGAGTTTGTAAAAGTTCTTTTTTTATTGTTTGAAAATCTTTTGTATAGCCACTCAATTTTCCTTCTTCATCAACATTTTGGTATATAACTGAAGTCGTATTTTTATCTTCAACCACAGATTCTACATAAGTTTTTTCAAATTCTATTAAACCTCCGTCATCTTGTGTCCAATCATTTGGTGCACGTTTGTCGGTTAAAGAATCATATGTTTGTTGAGAACCCAGTTGCATAAAAGTTGATTGCATTAACACATCAATGATTGAGCGTTCTCCTTTATCTCTGTGATGATTTTGAATTCTTGCACGAATAATTGCATTGTCATCAGGTTTCAAAAGAACTTGTGCGGTATTGAAATCTAACATTTTGTGAGGAGTTTTGAATGTTTTCAGAAGCCAAATTGCATCCAAAGATTTTTCGGAAAGACTGTCTGTTTTTATATTTTTTACTACTGCATGGTTAGGAGAAGTCAATCCCTCAACCATTCTGAAAAATTCTGCAGAATGTTTTGTTGCTAAATCAAATTCAATACTTGCAGCAGGACAGGTTCCGGTATGCATATTATCAAGCTGCCATTTTGTTTCGGAAATCTTATGAGGATCAGTGCTTAACCCTGTTATTATTCCGATTATTTGCTTTTGATATTCTGAGGGAATATCTTCGCAAGTTTGAGTTATTACATAAGGATTTGCGATTATATCCAAACATTCTTCCAAAATAGTATTTTTATCTAAGCCCTTATCTCTTGGTTCGGTTGCGATTTTATATAAATTATCTAAAACCGTACTTTTATCATTAGAATTATTTTTTAAAAGTTGTCCTGTTTTTAGTGCAAAATCAAGTTTTCGCTTATATTTAGGAGTTAACTCTTCTACAAGAGTATTGTATTTTTTCTTTTCTTCTTTTGTAGAAAGATTTGTGCGGGTTGTAACAGCAGAAGTGTACGCAGAGGCTTTAAATGCGGTATGATGTTGCTCTTTGTTTTCCGCACAAACGCTCTTTGGCAATGTATCAATTAAACTTGCCGATTTTACCGGATTGATATTTTGATTTATAAAATGCACACTATCCATACATATATAAAAACAAATTTTTTAAAATAATTGCCTTTTTGTAAACTTTTGTAATAACAAGATATTATTTTATAATTCTAAGATTGCGGAAAAATCTCAAAAATGACCGATTTCTGAGATTTTTCCGCAAATTCCTAATCTTTAATTACTGAATAGAAAGCATCATAAAAAGCTTTGTTTGCTCTTGTTTTTGCCTTGCTTGCTTTTGCCGTCATCGTATCTGCAACCATTTGGGCGCCTAAGGCTTTTTTTATTTCGTTTGGTCTTGAATTAACAGCTTCTTGGCCGAATAATTTATTTCCAAGTTCAATAACAGCATCAATCAGTTCGTTATATCCGAATTTTCCAAATGCGGAATCCTGCACTTTTCCGTAGCTTATTGCAATATCATATCCGTACTGGTCTTCTATCCTTGTAAATAAAAGTTTTTTATTACTTCCGTCATTTTTTATTAGTCTTAATGTGTTAAAAAATTGAATTGTTTTATTTCTCTGTTCCGGAACAGAAGTTTTTACATTGCAAACAGCGGTTTCTATTGCTTCTTTTAAAATGCGTGATTTTGGAATATAACCTTTAAAATTGGTTCTGTAATTATTATTTTGTACTTTATTTACTTTCAATTTCATTCTCCTTATAAATATTTTTACGTTTATTATAAAACCCGTAAAAATATTTTTTGCTATTTAGGGATTGCGGAAAAATTTTTAATTTTTCCGCGCCCTCTTTTAGAACCTAAAATCACGTTTTCCGTTTTCTATTTCTTTCAAATTGTTTGTAAGAACTTTTTTTATTGCTTCATTTTCTATTTTATTAAGTTCTTTTAATATAAAATCTTCGCCGATTTTTTTTGTTTCTTCACTTGCGTAGTCGCATAAAAACTCTTTCAGTGTAATGAGAGCATTTGGCTGACAGCAATTCTGAATTTGTCCGGTTTTGCAAAGCGACATAAACCTGTCGCCGGTTCTTCCTTCTCTGTAGCATGCTGTGCAAAATGACGGTATGTGCCCTAGTTGAAGCAGCCATTTTACTACTTCATCTAATGTTCTTTGGTCGGAAACATCAAATTGTTCTGTTTCTGTAGGACGTTCTTCTTCCGTATATCCGCCAACAGAAGTTCTTGAGGCGCCTGACACTTGTGAAACTCCCAATTTAAGCAATTTTTCTCTTACTTTCTGTGATTCTCTTGTTGACACGATAATGCCCGTATAAGGTACGGCAATGCGTGTTAGAGCAACAATTTTGGCAAAGGTTTCATCGTCTATGCCGTTATCAAAAGCAGTCGGGTCAATGTCATCAGCTTTTTTAATTCTTGGTACGGATATCGTGTGCGGACCTACTCCGTGAACCGCTTCCAAGTGTTCGGCATGCATTAAAAGTGCTGCAAATTCATATTTATATCGTTCCAGTCCGAATAAAACACCTAATCCGACATCATCAATGCCGCCTTCCATTGCTCTGTCCATTGCTTCTGTGTGGTAAGCATAATTATGCTTAGGCCCGCTCGGGTGAAGTCTTTCATAACTTTCTTTATGATATGTTTCTTGAAAAAGAATATACGTTCCTATTCCGGCATCTTTAAGTTTTCTGTAGTTTTCAACGGTTGTTGCAGCTATGTTTACGTTAACTCTTCTTATTGCACCATTTTTATGTTTGATAGAGTAAATTGTATTTATACATTCTAATATATATTCTATAGGATTGTTGATTGGATCTTCTCCGGCTTCTATGGCAAGACGTTTATGTCCCATGTCCTGAAGGGCAATAACTTCTGCTTTAACTTCTTCCTGAGATAGTTTTTTGCGCGGAATATGATGATTTTGATTGTGATAAGGGCAATAAATACACCCGTTTACACAATAATTTGAAAGATACAAAGGGGCAAAAATTACTATTCTTTCGCCGTAAAAAGATTGTTTAATCTCTTCGGCCAGATTATAGATTTTTTGTAATATATTTTTATCTTCACAAGCCAAAAGAATACTTGCTTCTTCGTGTGTCAAACCCTTGCAGAAAGTATCTCTTCCGACTTTTGTCGGACGCGCTTTTTCCAATATTTCATTTATTAAATCAATGTTATTTTTATTTTTTTCCGCATAATCAAGAGTTCTTAAAACTTCTTCGTGGTTAATAAACTCTTCGGCTTTCATTGATTTTTTATCATATATTTTTTTATTTTCCATTTTCACTATTTCCATTTTTTAAACATTTGAATAAACTGTTTTTGCGTTAACACCTTGCAAATTGCCGATTTTACCGGTTAAAGCATTTATTATATCTGTCGGCGCATCTAAAACAACGCTAATAATTCTAACAGCTTTCGGTTGATAAGGAATGCCCATTCTGCCTATAATATATTGTGAATATTCTGTTAAAAGATGCTGAATATCACAAACTACTGCGTCATTTTCAACAATAATACCGATAATAGCAACACGTGTTTCCATTTTTTTTCTCCTTACATTTCATAAAAAAATACCGTACCTTTTCAAAGATACAGCATTCTTAATTATTGTATCTCTTTCTTCAAAGATTTCTCTCGGAAGTCAGGTCAATATAAATTATTACGTAAACAAAAATTTTTTTCAATTCGCACGTTTAAACCCGTAATTCATTAGATGTATTTTTTTTTAAATAAGTACATCAAATGTATGATTTTATTTCTTAACAAATGTAAATTTTTGTAAAAATATTATATAATACAAACAGAAAGATTGACTTTTTGTACAATCCCATTAAAAGAGAATCAGAAAACGTAAGAACAGCGTGTAATAAGAAAATAGTACATAAGAATAACGTATCTATTTACTTATTCACAAAAAAAGATAGGAGATACCGCTTATGGGTATGGCAGCATCACAGGCAAGATATTTAGCACTTGTCGCACGACAATCAAATTGTGAATATGAAGGACAGCAAATTAACCAATCTCGTTTGAATTTGGCAAATCAGACGGCTAACTTGTTCAATCAAATGTTAGGTTTATCAGTTCCTGTTCCTCCGAGCGTTCAGGATTTTACTAAAACGCAGTATTCATTTACTGACGGATATAATGAAGCAGTAATTGATAAGTGGGAACAATTGGCGGCACCTGATGATGACGGTTATAACTACGTTGTTGAATATCACTACGAAGCAAATGTGTACAGAGGATTTGAAAAGAAAATGAACGACCCTCAAATCCAGTTTACATATGTTACACCGACAGATACCGATATAACGGCAGAAAGAGCCGCAGTAAGGGATATATACAGTTCACAACAAAGTATATCTGACGCACAAAAAGCTTATGATGAAGCAAAAGAAACCTATGAAGCTTGGAAGTCAAAATGTGAAAAACTTGTCACATACCGTGATTCTGAAACTATGGCAAATAAAGCACAGATAACAGACCATACAACAAACGCATATACAGTATTCCCT
>CAJOPY010000068.1 GCA_905236505.1 Candidatus Gastranaerophilales bacterium | reverse complement strand
CTTGCAGTTGCAAAAAGTCAAGGAAAGTCAAAGTCAAAGTCAGAAAAGGTCAAAGTCAGGGAAGGTCAAAGTCAAAAAAAAGTCAGGCCAGTGCCAGGCTTTTCCGGCGCCCTTTCGGGTTATCCTCGGCTCCAGCCAACGCGCCAGCGAGCTGGGTCGCGAGCTGGGAGCTGGAGCTGGAACATAATTAACATTGGAGCTGCAAATTTAACATAAAATTAACATTCGGATGGAGCTGGAATTAATAAAAATTTAACAACTATGAAAATAAAAATAAATATGTTTTTTCTTCGTTAAAAGCAATTCACGGGCACTGTATTTAACACAAAATACTATTGACAAATCAGTAATTCTGTGCTATTATATTCTTGTGATTGAGAATTGAGAGGAGATTAAACCATGTTCTACAAAGTTCTTGACAAGAAAGATGACTACTGCGTAACTTGTTTTTCCAAGGAAGAAGCATTGACCAATGCAATTAACCATTGCGTAACAGAAGGGTTACAAGTGTACGATGTAACAAACGAAATCGAAAATTCTTTCTCAATTATTTACATAGACCCAGATGACAACCAACCCGAAACAATTCATATTTATGCTATAGAAGAATAAAGGCGGCAGCCTTTATTCTTTATATTTATGTAAATTGCTTTGTCCGGACGATAGAATTTACTTAAAAGTAATCTTTCCTCAAGGGCGCTTCAATTTATTAAATAAAATACTTCTATTTTTAATACGAAATCTATTGATTTTTTATATAGAATAATCTATAATATAGATAGAAAAAGCAAAGATAAGATAATAAAAGTTCTTATAGATAATTTAATAAACGTAATATGAAAGGAGTAATTAAAATGAAATTCTACATGGTGATATGTCATCGAGGTCATTGTGGTAACGGTCACAGCACTGAAATTAAGTTCGCAATTCGCGCAAACAATCTTCTTGAAGCATGCGATAAAGCGCGTAAAATGCCAAGTGTTAAACATACACGTCTTGCTATTTACGGCAAAGAAATTACCAAACAAGAATATAATGAGTATCGACAAATTAGCGCTTATGAGCGCTTTAACCAAAATCAGCAGAAAACAAAACGTAGACGTTAAATCTACGTTATTTATACCATACGGATATTTAAATTAACATATCATTAACTTGACTACACATACTATCTATGCTATAATATATACAATAAAAGAAAGAGAGGAAACACACTATGACTAACAACGAAATGACTTTCACTCCTCAGCAGATTGACGCCGCTTACATCAATTCTCTTGTTGACCTTGTGAACGCTTGCCGATATCGCCACGTTGAGATTGACAAGGTATGTCACTTCCAAAATGGTTGGCATGTAACCTTTGCAGGATATCCGCACGCGGATGCAATTTGTCATGATGGAAGTTATGACAGTCCTTGTTATATGGCAGGTTACCTTGGACAAGGACATGATAACGACTGGTCACGCTTTGGGTCTTGGGAGACTATCGGCTTCCCTTGGGACTACGATGACGTTAGCGTTCACTCCTCGGAAGAACTTGCGTTCTATCTGTGGGCTTTGGAGAATGGAAAAATTCCATGGGAAGGAAATGAGGACTGTTAAGTCCTCATATTTTTTTGTTTTATCTTTGTTAATTTAACTCTCCGTCGAATCGATTTTATCTACTATTAACAATTCTCTCTGTTAATGAAATAAATGAGGAATAATAAAAAGCAAAATAAAACTTAATCCCATAATTATAAATTTAATTATGCTAAAGAAACAAATTTTAAAGCATGCTTTAACTTCTTCAATTGTTAATCTATAAAACCACATCTTAACTCTATACTGGAAACTTCTTCTTCTTTTATAATCTTGATAACGCATTATAAAATCCTCTCTCTTCTTTTTCTATACCTATTATACGATAAACTAACTCTAAAATCAAATCATTTTTAAAGATTTTATTATGACATTTTTTAGACAAATCCAAACTCATATAATTTAACTTTATGTAAATTATAAAAAACGGATAATTTATTTTACACAAAAATAATTTAACATTTTATTTTAAAATTGATATAATAATCACAGATACAAACGAAAGGAGAATTTTCTAAAATGACAGTGTATGCAATCTTTTGTGGTAACTTTCAAGGCTCTTCATATTATCGCACACATGAAGAGGCACAATGCGCAGCAAATTGGCGCACATATTGTACCGGAGTAGAATGGATTGTCAAAAAGATTCTAATTCCCTAATCTTAATTTTAAATTGCGAGACTTAAAACGTCTCGCATTTTCATTTTAAAATTTTGTTAACTAAATTGCACGGACAATCTAATTAATATTTCTTTAACTCGATATTCTATTCTCAATTTGCTATAATAGCATTAGAAAATGAAATAATATATATGATACGTCTTTTGATGTATCCCAATAATTTTATTTTTATTTTCAAAAATAAATTTTATGTAAAATAGATACACCGTATCTTTTAATTAACATATTTTTAAAATAAAAACCGTATGTTAAACATACGGCGCGAAAATATCTTCCAAATCCCAAATTTCATGTGGAAAATACCATACATAAATTTCCATATATCCGGGCGTGGGCCAATGTTCATCGTACTCATAGTCAAAACCATAATCATTCAACTGTTCAAACAGACCATCCAGCGCGGAGTTCATTTCAACAACGTAACAATTCATTCTCATTTCAAATTTACCTCACTCTCTCAATTTCTATTACTATTATACATCAACAATTACTAAATGTCAAATTAAATAATCGTAAATTCTAATTAACGGAAATTTTATTTAACTATTTTTTTACTTGGCTTTTATTAATATTATATTATGCTATATATAAAAGGAAAAGCATCGCTCTAAAATCGTTCCTAACACAAAGGAATCTTGCATAAACAACCGCGTTTTTATTTTTAATTATATGTAAATTATACTCAACGGATATTCTACTTAACAATCCTTTAACTTGACATCTCTTATTATCTATGATATACTATTTACAAGAAAAAGAAAGGAGATAACCGCTATGACGCCTATTTATACCGCCAGCACTTTGAGGAAAGTTGCTTCTGATTCCCGTCTTGTAGAATTGAACCGCGTTAAAGAGAATTACGTTCCCAAAGCACTTGACAAAGTAAACGAAGACAATTTTTCCGCGGCCAATAGTGGACGAAATTCCTCTGTTAGTAACCTTAACTTGCTTGCTATGGGACTTGCAACAGAAGAATTGCAAAATTATCTTAGAATTGGATTGAAAACTGAATTAGAAACTTTGGGTTTTGTGGTTGACATTCTTATGAAGGCAAACGGCATGATGACAATAACTTGTAAATGGTAATTGTGGGG
>CAJOPY010000067.1 GCA_905236505.1 Candidatus Gastranaerophilales bacterium | reverse complement strand
GCACAAGAGATGGAAAAACGCGGTATAAGTAAGGAACCGACAGAAGTAAATCGCGTAAAACTTTCCAATAAAGAACAAATTAGAATTGGTAAATTCGCAAATGAAGTTCGTGACGCTTTAGAAGGTTATACAACAGAAAAGGAACAGAAAAGAATAGCCGATATTATAATGAATGAAATAAATGCGGATAATGTTATGGAATTTTTGGCTGAATACAATTATAACGCAGTTGGTAAAAGTCACGGATTTTTTGATCAACTTATAAGTGAACTGAATTTTCCGGAAAAAGGAAAGCTTGCAAACAAATTATCAAAAGATTTGCAGGCTCATATGAAAAAATATGATAACAAATACAGCCATTATGCAAAAGTTTTAAATGCTGCAGAAGTTAATAAATATAATGTTATTGATTCTGTCGTAATAGATTCTTTCGGCACGGTTAAAGGTGGTAAACGATATGATGCTAATGAACTGGATAAGTTTGTATTTGAACAAGTTCAATTGAAATATCATTATCATGATTTTGATGAAGGTGTTAAATATAATGATATAGAACCGTAAATCAATAAGTTAAAAAAGCCGGCAAGATGCCGGCTTTTTTTATAAAAACATAAATATTCATTTCAAAAATTGCTTAGAATAGTTTATTTTGGTACAATGTAATCGGAAGAGGTTTCATATTTAAATGGTAAGTGTTTTTGAAAAAAATATAAATGCACTAAGAGAAAAAAATTCAAATTTAGCGTCATTACTTTTGACTTATATACCTGACGAAGTACCTAAATTTGTGAAAGAAAATAATTCATACAATTTTATTTATAAAGGAAAATACCTTCATAATCCAAAAAATCCGCTTATGGAAAGTGCTGAAATTTTTGCAATGGCAGAAAATTCTCCGGTTGCAATACATTTTATCTTTGGCATCGGACTTGGGTATCTTTTTCAAATTGCTTCAGCTAAATCACAAGGAACAGTTATTTTATATGAACCGGATTTGAATATATTAAGAATGGCTTTTTCGCTTGTAGATTTTTCAGGTGATATTTTAAAACCAAATGTTTTTTTAACAAATGATTTTGAACAGGGGTGTGAATATATTTATCAAAAATCTTATACAAAAAATACCCCCTTTCTGTTAACAACAAATGCTTACAGAGAATTTAGCGGAAACAACTTTGACGATTTGGTATCAAGACTTCAGCAGAGTGTCGGCAGATATAGTTTAGATTTAAAGTATACGAAAGAAAAATTTTATCCGCTTATAAAATCAACAATAAAAAACATTCCCAAACTAATAAATGAAATACCGATAGGTGAATTTAAGGACAGATTTAAAGGGACGACTGCCGTCATTGCATCTGCCGGTCCAACATTAGACAAAAATATAGAATATATAAAAAAATATCGTGACAATATAATTCTTATAACCGTAGGAACAGCAATGAAAGCACTTTATGCAAACGACATTACACCTGATTTTCTTTGCATTATAGAATCAAATGATTGTTCAAAACAAATTGCAGGCTTGGATTTAAGCGGAGTACATTTCATAACGGAACCCTTTTCAAATTCAAATTTAAGAAAATTTAAGTATAAGAATACATATTCGCATATTTCTTCCAATTTACCAATTAACAATTTTTGGTGTGATATAACCGGAATTAAAAATTCAGAATACCTTTCAAAAGGAACTGTTTCTTATACCGCGCTAAATGTTGCAAGAATTTTGGGATGCAAAAAAATTATCCTTGCGGGACAAGATTTGGCATACATAGAAGGACAGTGTTACAGCAAGGAATCTGCATATAAAGATTTAGAATGCAGATATAATGAAATTACAAAAAAATGGGAAATAGCTGCAAAGGATTTTGAACATTTTGCACTTTCTCTCGGAAACTATGATGATGCTGATATGCGCAATCAAAAAGCCAGAGAACGAATTCAAGCATTAAATTCTGCTTTATATTACGTAAAAGGTATTAAAGGTGATATGATACCTACGGAGTCGGTTTATGCTGCATTTATTCAACCGCTTAGTGAATTTACACAATTTTATCCTGATAGAATATATATAAATACATCTTTAGTAGGTGCTCAAATAGACGGATTTATTAATATGCCTATAGAAGAAGCACTAAAAGAAACTGAAAAAATATCAGACAGAACTCTTCATACTGATTTTAAGTTTAATATTCCGATTGTAAAAGAAAAACTTTTTAAATCAAAGGAAAGCTTAAAACCGGCTCTTATGTATACAGAAGAGCTTTTGAAAACTGCAAAAAATTTAAAAAATGATTTAGAAAGATATAAAAATGTTACCCAAGAAATTTTAAAAGGGCTAAAAAAACTTTCTGTGGGATATACTGCTTTAAGTTATGATTTTTCTTCAAAAAATCAGTTATATGATTATATTACAACTGCCGAAAGAATAGAACTTGATTATGAAATGAAGATGATGAGAGATGTAAATTTTGAATCAGTTGAAAACATTGTAAATAAAATATATGAATATGCTCAAACAAGCGCAAATAAAACAAAAGAAATAACAGAAGATATTGAAAAAGTTTTGGGAGAATTTTAATGAAAGTATTAATACAGAGGGTTAAAAATGCATCGGTAAGTATTGATAATAATATATATTCTTCAATAAATGCAGGTATTTTGTCTTTGGTAGGAATTGAAAAAGGGGATACAAAAGAACAAGTTGAAAAAATAGCAAAAAAAGTTGTAAATTTAAGAATTTTTCCTGATGAAAATGACAAGATGAATTTGTCACTTGCGGACGTAAACGGAGAAATGTTAATAGTTTCTCAATTTACATTGTGCGGAGATTGCAAAAAAGGGACAAGACCGAGTTTTGATAAATCCGCTCCTCCTGATATTGCAAATGAATTATATGAATATTTTATATCTCAAGTAAATTATTTGGGAATAAAGACAAAAACCGGTAAGTTTGCTTCTATGATGGAAGTTTCTTTAATAAATGACGGTCCTGTAACATTTATGCTAAATAGTTAATGAAATAAAAGATTTAAAATTATTTGTGGTACAATAAACAAAGAATAAAGCAGTCGGATAATCGCGCCTTATAGGTGAGGAAAGTCCGTGCATCCAAGGACAGACTGCCGGAGAAACTCCGGACGGCGTGAGCCGGTGGAAAGTGGGACAGAAATGGGGGTAAATCTAACCCCGAAGATATATTAATATCTTTTTACTGCCGATGGATTGAGTTCACAGGCGATGGTGCAACGGTGAGTTAAGAGCTTCACCAGCGGTACTGAGAAGTACCGGCTACCTAAACCCCGGTCGGATGCAAGGTTGAATTAAGCGTTTGAGGTGTCCGCTGAGCTTATAAAAACCGCTAGAGATTAGGAGTAATCCTAATACCAGACAGATGATTATCAGGGAATTTTCCCGAACAGAACACGGCTTATGAACTGCTTTATTCTTTTTATTGATAAATATTTCCGTACATCCAATAAGTTCTTAAAACTTTTTTTACATAATTTTTTGTTTCCGGATATGGTATTTGTTCAACAAATTCATCAGTATCATTGTATATTAGCTTTGTAAACCAACTCATGACTGAACCTATACCTCCGTTATAAGCAGATATTGCATACAAATCTCTGTTTACAAGAGATTTCTTTAAACCGGCATAATAAATACTACCGGCTGTAATATTTGCAACTTCATATGGTAAATCTTGCGATATATTATTATTTTTAATTACTTCTGTATATGTATTCGGCATCAGCTGCATAAGACCGGATGCTCCCGCAAAACTTTTTGCATAAGGATTAAAATGACTTTCTTCTTTTATAATAGATTCTAAAATAATCGGATTATTAGCACCTTTAACCTTTTTAACAGTATCATAATAATGCAGGGGATAAACTAATCGCCATCTTAAATCTTCATATGAAGGTTTTTCAGAAAGCTCTTCCATAGAATTCCTTGCAAGAACAGCTGATACCGTATAATTTCCCTTTTCATATAATATCCAACTTTGTATAAATTTATCCTTTTTACAAAGCTCTTCTACTAAATCATAGTCTTTCAGATATGCTAATTTTACTACCAAATTGTTATCTAATGATTTTTTGTAAGGAAATACAACTGTTTTTTCATTAAGTTCCAGAAACGGTAAAAATCCGTCGTCTTTGTACAAATTGTAATGTGCCCTAAATGCATAATAAGAATCCGGATATTTTGAAATTGTTTGTTTAAAATAACTGTTTGCGCTTTCATAATGTTTTAATTTAAATGCAATTTTTGCCATGTAATAAGTAACAGCAGGACTTGACTTAACATTTGGGAACTTTTTTAAGTGCAAAAAACCAAGTCTTTGCGCATCATAGTATTTTTTTTGTAAGTATTTACTTATAAATACATTATATAAAGCATCCGCTGAAAATTGTCCGTTAGGGTAACTTTCATACAAAGTTCTGTAACAAGCCTCTTTTACATCAGAGTTAACAACTTCTTTGCAATTTAGGTATGATACATAATCAGCACCTGTTGATTTTAAATTTAGAGATATAAGTTTTTGAATGCCTTCTTTTCGTGTAGGGAAAGAAGATACATAACTGTCAATTATTTCATAAACATCTGAAGAAGCTGTATTATAAGCAAATTCTTTTAACCCTTTTTCTGAGTATTCCCGCGCTTTTTGAACATTTTTTAATTTATATTCATTCTTTGCAAAATCCGACCAACTTTCCGCTAATGTTGTTTTATTTAAAAATTCTTTTGCCTTATCATATTCTCCGTTAATGTAATATGATTTTGAAATAAGTAAATTTTCGTAGTTAGTGAGTTTTATATTCAGTTTATTAAGTTCATTTATTGAATTAATAGAATATCTTCCGTCAGGTGCTTTATCAATATATGTAATAAAATAATTTCTTGCTCTCTCAATTGCTTTTTCTCTGCGCTTTGGCGATTGAGGAAGTTCTGATAATTCAATCATTCCTAAAAAATAATTTGATGCAATCGCATAATCGCTGGACGGATATTTCTTTATTATATTTTTAAAATGAGATTTTGATTCTTTATCTTGCAATTCATACATTAAGTTTGCCATATTATATTCACTAATCGGCACTATTGATGTTTTTGAATGCGAATGTACAATTTTTTTATATTTTTTTATAGCAATTTCGTTTTTTTCTAAATTTGTTGCACATCTTGCTTGTCTGAAAAGAGCTGCTTGTTTTAAACCGGAAGTATAAGGTACTTTTCCGAATTTTTGGTATGCTTCTTCCCATTGTCCTGTTTTATATACTTTAAGAGCATCCGAATAATTGGTTACTCCGCGAGATTCGCCTGAAGTATAATTGTATAAAAAATAGCATATAGTAACAAAAAATAATATTATAACTAAATACAAATCGTATTTGCGTCGTCTTCTCATTCAACTTAATCCCAATATTTTATTATCCGGTTTTTATTCTGACTTGGTAATAAACCCAACTACATAATATTGTAATATAGATATATGCAAAAACAAAATCCTGTAATAAAAAATTACATTTTATCATCTGAAAAAAGAATATTATTATCCGATTTCGGTAATTTAAATCATAAAAAAAGAAAAATTAATTATATTTGCAACAAAGATTTTATGTTAAAATACGTTTATGAACGTTTTGGACGAATTTGATACAATTACAGCAATTGCAACACCGTTTGGTACCGGCGGGGTCGGTATTATCAGAATATCAGGTGAAAAAGCATTTGAAATAATCAAAAAAATTTTTACAAACACACACTTTGAACCAAATAAGTTTAATCACGGCTGGATAACAGATAATAATATAAAAATAGACGAAGTAATTGTTCTTCCTTTTTTTGCTCCAAATAGTTATACAGGTGAAGATGTTATAGAAATTCATTGTCATGGCGGAATCAATATTCTAAAAAATGTCCTCAATCTGGTTCTAAAATGCGGAGCAAGAATGGCTGAAAAGGGTGAATTTACTAAAAGAGCTTTTTTAAATAAAAAAATGGATTTATCGCAAGCTGAATCTGTTGCTGATATTATACATTCTAAAACGTCAGATTTTGCAAAAATTTCCGTTAAAAATTTATCAGGAGTTTTAAAAGAAAAAATTAATAGTATAAAACATGAAATATTTGAAGTTTTATCAAAAATAACTGCTGCAATAGATTTTCCTGAAGAAGTAAAAGAGCCTGAATATGATTACCTTATAAATTGTTTTTCAAAAATAATTTCAGATATTGATAATATTTTAAAAGGAGCTGAAACTTCAAATATTTTCCGGCAGGGAGTTACAGTAACCCTTGCAGGAAAGCCCAATGTAGGAAAATCTTCCGTTTTTAATGCTTTACTAAAAACCCAAAGAGCAATAGTAACAGATATAGCCGGAACCACTCGTGATATAATAACAGAATCTTTAGATTTGGGAATACCTGTTACGCTAACAGATACAGCCGGTATAAGGAAGTCAGGTGACAATAAGGCGGAAGATATCGGTATAGAGTATTCCAAACAATCTTTACAGGAAGCTGATTTGGTGCTTTTTATTTATGACGCTTCGGAAGGATTTTGCAATGAAGATAATGAAATTAAAGAGCTTTTAAAAAATAAAAAACATATACTTGTAGCAAATAAATCCGACTTAATATCACATAAAGATGACAATGTCATTTATGTGTCGGCAAAAAATGGAGTCGGTATTGAAGAATTAAAACAA
Organism: Candidatus Gastranaerophilales bacterium; assembly: GCA_905236505.1. Taxonomy (GTDB): domain Bacteria; phylum Cyanobacteriota; class Vampirovibrionia; order Gastranaerophilales; family Gastranaerophilaceae; genus CAG-196. The sequence goes on along the minus strand of CAJOPY010000067.1, from coordinate 2,630 downwards.
GAGATAAAAAACCAAGTTTGTTTATTTGAACCTGAAAACTTAGAATTTGTAACAAATACACGCCAACAAGAATGCCTTAGAAAAGCTCGTAATTCGTTAGAGCAGGCTCTTTTAGCTTCCAAATTAAATGAACTGCAGGATTTAATATCAATAGACGTAAAGTCAGCTCTTCTTGCGCTGGACGAACTTACAGGTGAACTTATTACAGATGATATTTTAAATAATATATTTGATAATTTTTGTATCGGTAAATAATAAAACTAATGGCGGCTAATATTAGCCGCCATTAGTTTAAATTTATTTTAGTTGATTTAAGCAATTTCTGCTGTTTCATCTTTTTTTGTAGGAAGATGTAAAAGTTCAGCTTGATTTTCTTTTTCGTCTTGCTTTTCTACCATTTCTTTTGTTATTACAAATTTCTTAATATCATGTTTAGTAGGTATATCATACATAACATCAAGCATTAGTTCTTCCACAATTGATCTTAATGCTCTGGCTCCTGTTTTGCGCTTGATTGCTTTTTTTGCTATCAAATCAACCGCTTCAGGCTCAAAATCCAATTCTACATTATCCATTTCCAACAATTTTTTGTACTGTTTCAAAACTGCATTCTTTGGTTCTGTTAAAATCATCTTAAGAGTATCTTCATCCAGTGCGTCTAAAACTGCATAAACAGGAATACGGCCGATAAATTCAGGTATAAGCCCAAATTTAAGCAAATCTTCCGGCTGTAACTTTTTAAGAAGTTTAGCAGAAGCGAGTTCCTTCTCGGCTTGAGTTTGAGCAACGTTTCCAAAACCTATTGAATTTCCGTCTTTTACGCGATGTTCAATAATTTTATCCAAATCAACAAAAGCACCGCCAACAATAAATAAAATATTTTTTGTATCAATTTGAATTACTTCTTGCTGCGGATGCTTTCTTCCGCCTTGCGGGGGAACATTTGAAAGCGTTCCTTCAATAAGCTTTAACAATGCTTGTTGAACACCTTCTCCTGAAACATCTCTTGTAATAGAAGTGTTTTCCGACTTTCTCGCTATTTTATCTATTTCGTCTATATATATAATTCCGCGCTCAGCTTTTTTAGCATCGTAATTTGCATTTTGATATAACCTTAAAAGTATATTCTCTACATCATCACCTACATATCCGGCTTCTGTTAACGTTGTTGCATCAGCAACCGCAAAAGGAACGTCAAGCATTTTAGCCAAAGTCTGTGCCAAAAGAGTTTTACCGGAACCTGTCGGACCAACAAGCAAAATATTTGATTTTTGTATTTCTACTTCCTCGTCACCGCCATTTTGATTATGTTTTAATCTTTTGTAATGATTGTACACAGCGACAGAAAGAACTTTTTTTGCATCATCTTGACCGACAATATGTTGATCCAAATATGCTTTTATTTCATGCGGTTTTGGTATAGGCTTATCTTCCTCGTCTTTTTCTGTTGATTTTTTTGAAGATTCTTTTTCTTTCTTTTTACCTTCTTTTTGTTCAAAGAATTCTTCATCTAATATTTCGTTGCATAAATCTACGCATTCATCGCAAATATATACATCAGGACCGGCTATAAGCTTTTTTACCTGATCTTGAGTTTTTCCGCAGAAAGAACATTTTAATCTGTCGTTTTGTGGCATTTTGCCTCCTTGTACTAGTGTGGCGAATAGGATTTCTATTTTGTTAAAACGTTTTTGAGCATTATAATTTCGGCTTATAATACTATTTTGTAACCTTTTCGCTTTATTTTATGATTATTCTTTTGAAATAACTTTATCTATCATTCCGTATTCTAACGCTTCTTGCGGAGTCATGATATAATCACGGTCTGTGTCTTTTTCAATCTTTTTGATTGATTGTCCTGTGTTAGATGCCATTATTTCATTTAAAGTCTTTTTAATTCTCAAAATTTCTTGAGCTTGAATTTCTATATCTGTTGCTTGACCTTGTGCTCCGCCTAAAGGTTGGTGAATTAAAACTCTTGAATGAGGAAGAGCCATTCTTTTCCCTTTTGTTCCGGAACATAACAGGAACGCTCCCATAGAAGCAGCTTGACCTAAACATATAGTTTGAACATCAGCTCTTATGTGCTGCATTGTATCATATATTGCTAAGCCTGCAGTTACACTTCCTCCCGGAGAATTTATGTATAACATAATATCTTTTTCCGGATTTTCGCTATCTAACAAAAGCATTTGTGCAACGATTAAATTTGCAACCATATCATCAATAGCTGTTCCTAAAAATATTATTCTTTCTCTTAACAATCTTGAAAATATATCAAAAGCACGTTCGCCTCTGCTTGATTGTTCTATAACAGTGGGTACATAACTTGCAAAGCTCATTTTTTATCATTCCTTTCTTATTTTACACATGTTACACAGCAATATTATACATTATTCTAATTATTTAACCAATAATCAATTTGTATGATATTTGAATTATTTTTATGTACTTGATTTTACTATCATTTAAATTATACCACGTAAACCAAAAAAATGCTAAAAGTTAAAAGAGGCTCCGGTAATTAAATATCTGTAAATAACTTTATTTACAATTAGATTACAAAATATATAAAGCGCATGAAAAGAGTATATACAGTTTTAAGTCTTGTAACATTTTTATAAAAAATG
>CAJOPY010000066.1 GCA_905236505.1 Candidatus Gastranaerophilales bacterium | reverse complement strand
TGAAAATTTAAATTTTCAACCCGCCGTTTTAAAAATATTATTTATAAAAAACAGCAAAAAATATTTTTACGATACTTAATTAAGTATGAAAGTTTTAGCATTAAATCATAATGATAATAAATATAATAAATATAATTTTCCCTCATTTGGTGTAAATAGGAATTCCTCCGTTTTAAAATATACGAATGATGATTTTTTTGTCCATATTACAGGATACGGAAAAAATTACAAGTGGGTTGAATTAATCAAGCAAGCTGCCGATAATGCGGTTAATATGATTTGTCAAAATAATACATTTGATAAAATTTTGATGAATATATCTGAATGTGTAAGAAATGCTAATCAAATACCTTTAGATATCAGTAAAAGAGTTCATTCGGGAATATTGAGAACTAAAAGAGAAGGTTGGAGATTTGGTTCAAACTGGCAAGATCAAGCTTTAATGACTCGCTATAGGGCAAAAGGAAAAAATCAGTACAAAGGATACGCGGAAAGACTTGATAAAATAATAGAAAAACCGCTTCACAATCCATATTGGGGAATAAGTTTAACAAAACCTTATCACGGTCAAGTGTCAGGCGATATTTTGTGGCATGGAGACAGCAGAAAAGTTAACAACGCACTAAACAAAGTCGGAAAACTTTATGAAGAATTTCATAAAAAATATATTCAAAAAGACCCAACAGAAAATGATTTGCAGGATATTAATTCATTAATTGCTGAAATGCGTTGGATTTTAGCGCATTCAACTCCTTGGGAAAGAGGAAGTGATTCTATAGCAAACACTTTTATGAGGGCATTGTATAAATCTGCCGGAATAAAAACATATCCGCTAAGGCGCGGTGTATCACTTGATTTAGAGGCTTATTGTACAGAGCTTAAGGAATATAAGGCAAATTTTGATTCTTACTTTTCAAAAAAACCTTGTATTGTTGAATGAATACCGATTTTCTGTTTAAACAAATATTAAACTTTTTGAAAAACCATTACATATTCGTGTTTGAAAATATAAAATCCGCCGGCAAGAGCTCTATATCTCCATAAATTTGCAGTTTTTCCCTTTGCGCGTTCATTTCCTTGCATGTCTTTAATGATTATAGCTTTCGTTATGAAACCTATTTTATTCATTCTTGCCATACATTCAAAACCTAAAGGAATATGCTGTGAATTAGCGTATTTATCACCTATAATAAGGCAAGCAAATCTTCCTTTTTCCAATAAATCATATCCGTTTTGCGCAACTTTTTCAAACAAATCGTAGAATTCTTCTGTTGTTGCACAATTAGACAAATCTTCTTTTTTATCTGAAAATTTTATAATATCATCGTACGGTGGGTGAAGCATCAATAATTGTGCATTTTTTCTTCCCATAATATCAAGCCTTGCTTTTATTTTTTCTTTTGCAAGCTTACTTGCAGAATCTGCACAAATTATATTTACGTCCGTAACAAGTTGTTTTGGTGTGAATTTTTCTGATACAGCTTCTGCCAAATCATCTTTTAATTCTACTCCGATACATCTGCGATTCATATTAATAGCTTCTATACCGGAAGTTCCGGAACCAAAAAACAAGTCTAAGACTATATCATCTTTTTTTGTATATCTTTCATAAATCTGTTGTGCAATTTGGGGAATATAATTTCCGTGATATTCGTTTGAGTGTCCTCCTTCTTTTAAACGTGTAGGAAATTCCCATAGTGTATCAGTCTTAACGTGATTATATTCTTTCCATTTGTTTAAATTTATATCACTGTATTTTGTTGTTTTAACAGCATTTTTATCAACAATTTTTAAATTGCTTTGCTTTTCAGTCGGTTTGACTTTAAGATTTGATTTTGACATATCTCTCCCCATTTAACTACATTAAGTTTATAGGATTTTTTGAGATTTGTAATCAAACATATAGATGATTCTGAAAATGGTGATAATAATATATTTCCATATAATAAAACATCTGCGGAAACATTTATGCTTCCGCAGATGTTTTATTATTTTTAATTGTTCAATATTTAGTGACTTAATACTTCGGTATTTTTCAGATTGCTGTTTGCTTTTCTGAAATCAGACGGCATTGACATTTTGCCAACACTTGTTCTCGGGCTTTGAGAACGATCTATTTCCATTATTTCATTATTTTGCGGTATATCTTCAGATGCTCTGATTTGTGAAGCAGGTTTGCTTCCCAGTGAAGAATGGAATGTTCTTGAAATTACGTCATCTTGTTGCTCTTTTGTTAATTTTATGAAATTAACTGCGTATCCTGAAACACGAACAGTTAGTTGCGGATATTTTTCAGGGTGAGCTTGTGCATCAAGTAAAGTTTCTCTGTTAAACACATTAACGTTAAGATGATGCCCGCCTTTCTCTACATATCCGTCAAGTAAATTTATTAAGTTTTCTTCTTGTTGAGTTGTCATATTCTCCTCCATTAATATTTAATTTATCACATTTTTTTACAAAGTATTTTCACAGCATCCGCAATCAAAACTTAGGTCTAAATCTCCCATAAATACTTCATCTTTACCTAAAGCGTTCGGTATGATAGAAAATGTATTTGAGATTCCGTCTTGGGCATCTGCAAACGGAAGTTTTGCAACTGAAGCTAATGATGCAACCGCTCCGTTACTGTCGCGTCCGTGCATTGGATTAGCTCCCGGCGCAAGCGGAACTCCCTGTTTTCTTCCGTCGGGGGTGTTGCCTGTTTTCTTACCATATACAACGTTAGATGTAATTGTAAGTATTGACATTGTAGGAATTGAATTACGATATGTGTTATGAGTTCTTATAAGATTCATAAACTTATGTACAATATCAACAGCAATTGAATCTACTCTATCGTCGTTATTTCCGTATTTCGGATAATCACCTTCAACTTCATAATCAGTTACAATTCCATTTTCATCACGAATTGTCCTAACTTTTGCATATTTTATTGCTGAAAGAGAATCCGCTACAACAGATAATCCTGCAATTCCTGTTGCAAAATATCTTTTTACATCTCTGTCGTGAAGAGCCATTTGAGAACGTTCATAGCAGTATTTATCATGCATATAGTGAATTACATTTAGCGTATTAACGTAAAGCCAAGACAACCAATCCAACATGCTGTCGTATCTTTCCATAACCTCATCATAGTCAAGATATTCAGATGTTATAGGTCTGTATTTCGGTCCCACTTGTTCTTTTAGTTTTTCGTCTACGCCTCCGTTTATTGCATATAATAAACATTTTGCCAGATTAGCTCTTGCTCCGAAAAATTGCATTTCTTTTCCTACAACCATAGATGAAACACAGCAGGCAATTGCATAATCATCACCGTGAACTTGACGCATTACATCATCATTTTCATATTGAATAGAAGATGTTGTTATAGATATATGTGCCGCATACTGTTTGAAATTGTGAGGAAGTCTTGTTGACCACAAAACTGTTAAATTCGGTTCAGGAGCTGTTCCTAAGTTTTCAAGAGTATGAAGATAACGGAAAGAATTTTTTGTAACCATATGTCTTCCGTCAATTCCGACGCCGCCGATTGATTCTGTTACCCAAGTAGGGTCACCGGAAAACAGAGAATTATACTCAGGGGTTCTTGCAAATTTTACAAGTCTTAGCTTCATAATAAAATGGTCTACAAGTTCTTGCGCTTCTGCTTCGGTTATTAATCCTCTTTTTAAATCTCTTTCTATAAATATATCCAAGAAAGTTGAAGTTCTGCCGATACTCATTGCAGCACCGTTTTGCTCTTTTACGGCTGATAAATAACCGAAATAAAGCCATTGGAATGCTTCTTGAGCATTACTTGCCGGCTTTGATATGTCAAAACCGTAGATTGCACCCAGCTCTTTCATTTCGCCAAGAGCCCGAATTTGCTCAGCAAGTTCTTCTTTTAGCTGTATCTTTTCCGGTGTCATTGCGCCGTGCACCGAAGCGTGCTGCTCAATTTTATCTTCTATTAATCTGTCAATGCCGTAAAGGGCAACTCTTCTGTAGTCACCTATAATTCTGCCTCTTCCGTATGCATCAGGAAGTCCGGTTAAAATTCCGGCATGACGCGCAGCGCGCATTTCAGGCGTGTAAACATCAAATACACCCTGATTGTGAGTTTTTCTGTATTTTGTAAATATTTCGCTAATTTCGTGATCAACTTCATAACCGTATGACTTACAAGCTGTTTCAGCCATTCTTATTCCGCCAAAAGGTTGAAGAGCTCGTTTAAGAGGTTTGTCTGTTTGTAAACCTACTATTTTTTCAAGTTTTTTATCTATATAACCCGCTCCGTGCGAAGTAATTGTAGATACAATTTTTGTATCCATATCAAGAACTCCGCCTTTTTCACGCTCTTTTTTAAATAAGTCGCAGCATTCTTTCCACAATTTTTTTGTGGCATCGGTTGCGGAAGCTAAAAACGAAGAATCTCCGTCATATGGAGTGTAATTCTTTTGTATAAAATCTCTGACATTAATTTCTGTTTGCCATTTTCCGCCCGTGAAATCCGCTACAGAATGTTCAGCAGGTCTTTCTAACACTTGCGTCATTATATTATTCTCCTTTACCAACAAGTCTGATTTTAAAAATGTGAAATATTATTATAACACTTTTTTTATAAAATAAAAATATTAAGTTTCGTGTACTACTCGTTTATGATACCACATTTTAAATATTACTGTAAAGGATATTTGAACAAATATTACGTGTTATTTTTACGCTAAATTTTTGATTTAACTCTTTCAATAAGTTTTTGAACACTCTGCTTTTCTTCTTCCGGAATATCAAATTCGCAATAATTTTCAAAATATTCCGCTGCGTCGCTATAATCTTCTCTGGCTAAAAATAATATTCCGACTTTTTTGTATGCAAGTGTAAATTTATCATTTACCGCAATTGCTTTCAAATAATTTGAAATAGCTTTGTCTATTTGATTGTTTGCTTCATATGCTTGAGCAAGTGCATAATATAAAAGTTCATTGTTTTGATTTTGTTCATACGCAATTACATTTTCATAATTGTCAATTGCGCTTTCATAGTCACCAAGTTCAAAATAAACATGACCTAAATCGTAATATGCATCATAATTATCCGGTTCGCCGTCCAAAACTCTCTCAAGCTCTTCAATCGCATCGTCCCACCTTTGGTCTTCTATATATACTCTTGCAAGAAGATGTGCTATTGCAAGATTATCTTGAAGTTCATAGCTACCTCTTTGTAAAGTACCGACAGCTGAAGCTAAATCACCGGTTTTATAGTATAAATCCGAAAGATTTATATATGCCTGAGCAAGTTCAGGGTGAAGCTCTATAGCCCTAACAAAGCATTTTTCTGCATGTTCAACATCATTTTCGCAAGTGTATGCAACACCCATGTTATTGTATACATCAGCATTATCCGGTTCTGTTTCAAGTACGGAACTAAACGCATCAATTGCTTCTTTGTATTTTTTTTCTTTAAAAAGGGCCATTGCCTTATCTATTTTTTCAGACATTACAAATCACCATCTTTCGTTTCTATATTGTGTATTATTGTTTTAACATTCCCTTCGGCAGAGAAGTTTTTTGGCTCCATTGTCATTTTGATTTTGTCCGCAACAATATCTTTTTCATTTTGAACTATTTTTGAACGCCCAATCATATATACTTCATTTAGTTTTTGTGTTTTTGAGTCAGGAAAAACGCTGACCTTAGGTCCTTGTGCAAAATAATCATCATACCAAATTTTTACGTGCCCGCTTCCTATGTATGAATTTTGTTTTTTATGATATTGCTGATAATCGGAATGAATTGTAAGCTTTTTACCGTCATCTGTAAATGCCGTTGTTTTAGTATTTCCTTCAACACACATTTCTTCTGTTACCGGATTATACACAAAATGGTGCCCTTCCGATTCATTTTGATCTTGTTTTACCCTTGCATTTCCTATTAAATCAATTTTTCTTACTCCGCCTTTTTCGTCTGCTATAATAACAGCTTTGTCTGAATATGTGTCAATATCTTTATATTTCATTGTTACTGAACCTGTAGCTACCATAACGCTGCTTTTTGTATCATATTCCTGAACATCTGCATTTATGACTATTATAGGAGTATTTCCTTCTGTTATAACAGATTGGCTGGCACCTTCCGCTCTTACAACTTTATTTATCAGTGAAACTTGTAAAATATTTGCTTTTACTTCTCTTTTTTTATTTTCTTTAACTTCATATGCATAAGGTTTGTCATAAAAAGTTGCCGTATCTAATTTGTTATTACGGCGAATGGAAACGTCTGCCCTATCGCTTTCTACGGTTAAATCATCAAGTTTTACTTTTACCCCTCCGTCAAGCTTGATTTTCTTTTCGGAATCTGAAAAAGTTTGTGTTTTAGATTCTATAACCAAGTCTGATGCAAAAACACCGAGTGCTGATATCATTATTAATAATATTGTAATTAATTTTTTCATTACTGTCCTTTCTTCTCATAAACCTGTGTCTTTGTATTTCCGAGTATTTTAAAGTCTTTATAATCTGCTCCGATTATCCCTTTGTCAGCAGTTGACATCATTTCGTTATTTTTCTTTATAACAACATGACCCTCAGCGATAGTTTCCTTATCATTACCTTGCCAAATCAATTTATCTGCATTTAAGGATACTCCGTCATTTAAGACTATATAAGTGTTTTCAAATAATGTTATTATTCCGGTTTTTTCGTTATAAGTTCCTTTTGATGATTGAAAACTCATTGCAACAGCACCGTCTTTGTAAAAATTACCGACAACATTGTTTAGCGTGGCAATACTGTGATCATTGCTGTAGTTACCGTTTTCGCCGTATATTTCAAAATACTTTTTTCCTTGTTTTGTTTCGGTTATAATTATGCCTTTTGCATCAACGTGCTGCTGATCTTCTTTCCCTTTTATTTGAGCTCTGTTAAAGTTACCGGTTATAACACCCGCTGAAATAAATGCCCAAGCCATAATGAAAATAGTCAAAAAGATTGCAATAAAATATGAACGTTTTTTACTGTCCATATTTTTTAACATTGTAATAAATCTTTTTAATAATTTTTTATAACTTTCCATATGAACATTTTATCACACAAATTGCATAATCGTACAAAATAAAATTGATTTACAAATGAGAAGATAATAGTGAATGTATTTATTGTGTTTTACAAAACGACTACTATAACTCTTTTAATTCTATTTTATAGTTAAATATTTTTGCAATATTTTCAAATTCATTAAATGAAAGAGTATTACGGGTTAATTTAGCACTCAAACTGCCTCCGGTGTATTTTTTTGCCGGTAATTTTTGTCATTTCAGAAGCCAACTTTTCGTATGTTGACTGATTCAGTGATAACCAATAATTTATTTGTGCTCTTAAATTCATTCTCAAATTATAAACTATTTGACAAATAAATAAAAGTAATTTATATTGCACATTACAACTCTACGGTTTTTACTTTTGAGTTATTTGATGCGTATAAACGCACCATTTATTTAGGCAATAAGAGTTTTTCTTGTAAAAACCTTAACTAATTTTTACATTTTACTCTTTATTTTAAGTTGTGATATTATAAATTTATGGGGAGAATTGGGAAAGATAGTAAAAACAAAATAAAAAGCAAAATGTTTTCTGACAGACTTATGACTATACAGGTCATATTTTTGGGGATACTTATCGTTTTTATAATATATCTTTTTTGTGTTCAAGTTTTTGATATAAGACATTTCCGTGTAAAAGCAAAAAATCAGCGCAGGGCTTCAGCCTTTGTTATGAGAGGCGATATTTATGACAGAAATGGAATAAAACTCGCTACTGATACTGTTTATTATGATATATTTGCAAGAAAAGCAGACTTTGTACACGAGCCGGAAGAGCTTGCTAAAATACTTGCGCCGATTTTAAAGATTTCTCAATACGATTTGACCGAAAAATTACGACAGAATGTTGCGCTTATATCAATCAAAAAAAATGTTGACAGGCATACACGCGATAAAATTGCAGCGCTTAATTTGCGGGAAATTCCTATGGACAAAAAAAGCATAAGAACTTATCCGCAAGGAACTTTAGCGGCGCATGTTCTCGGATATTATAATTTTGATGCTGATGTTGCATCAGGGGTTGAACTTACTGCCGGTGATAAGTTGGAAAGTGTCACAAAGTCGTCATCTTATGAAATGACTCCAAAAGGAAAAGTAATATATAATATTTCAACAGATCCTGTCGCCGCAACAAAGCCTGTTAAAGGAAAAGATGTTACGCTTACTATTGATGCAGCAGTTCAGCATGTTTGTGAAAAAGAACTTATGAAATCTATAGAAAAATTTCACGCTCACAGAGGTGCCGTTATTGTAATGAATCCGAGAAATGGTGAAATTTTAGCATATGCTGTCTATCCTTACTTTGACCCTAATAATTTTAAAACTGCAACAAGTTTTCAAATAAAAAATTGGACTCTTACGGATGTATTTCCTCCGGGGTCAACATTTAAAACAATTACTGTAGCTTCTGCTATAGAACTCGGTAAAATCAACAGGTATTCAAAGATTCACGATACGGGTAAAATAAAAGTCGGTTGGTGGACAATTAAAAACTATGACTACAACAGGCACCCAAATCCCGGTATGATTGATTTAGTATACTTATTTGAGCATTCAAGTAACGTTGCATCTGTTGTTGTTGCGCAAATGATGGGAAAACAAGAATACTACAATATGCTAAAAAAGTTTGGATTTGGTGATAAGACAGAAATAGATTTACCCGGAGAATCTGTGGGACTTTTAAAATCGCCAAACAAATGGGATGCTTCAGACCATGCTTCTATGGGATACGGTTACGGCTCATCAGTTACTGCAATTCAAATGGTTTCTGCTGTTTCAGCAATTGCAAATGACGGGGTACGGGTAACTCCTCACGTTATAAAGTATTCTCCCGAAGAAGAAGCTATAAAAATAAAAAGAACAGAAGTTATGACACCTGAACATGCAAGAGTTGTTACGGATCTATTAACTGAAAGCATTAATAGAGGGCGTTCGCCAATAAAAAATCCAAATTACAATATTGCAGCAAAAACAGGTACTTCAATAAAACCGAAAGAAAACGGAAGCGGTTATACAAACAAATTATATACATCAATAGTCGGATATATGCCGTCAACAGATCCTCAAGTTTTAATATATGTTATAGTTGATTCGGCACAAGGAGGAGAAATTTGGGGTAACACTGTAGCTGCTCCTATTTTCAAGGAAATATCCACACAAATTGCACGTATACTTAATTTGCAGCCTGATAAAATTTAAGAAAGGAAAAATATGAATATAAGCACATTAATTGACAATCTTGAATATGTTGAACTTGCAAATACAGATGATTTCTATAATGAAATTCAAGGAATTTCATATAATTCAAAAAAAACACAAAAAGATGATGTTTTTGTTTGTTTAACCGGTGAACACGTTGACGGGCATGAATACGCGGAAGAAGCCGTTTTAAACGGTGCGTGTTTATGCATAGTGGATCGCATATTGAATTTGGATATACCGCAAATAGTTGTAAATGATACAAATGAATCTTTAGCTCAAATATCAGATTTATTTTATTCTTCTCCGTCTCAAAAATTAAATTTAATAGGAGTTACCGGAACCAATGGGAAAACAACCGTAACGCATTTAATACAAAAGTTATATGAAGCGGAAGGACAAAGATGCGCATTAATCGGCACTTTAGGACATAAATTTAATTCAGAAGATACATATCATGACGCAAAGCACACAACTCCGCAGGCGCCTGAACTTCAAGGGTTATTTTATGATATATATACAAAAAATATTCCAAACGTTGTAATGGAAGTTAGTTCACACGCTCTTGCACAGCACAGAGTTGATTATTGTGATTTTAACGGTGCTGTTTTGACAAACTTAACACAAGACCACTTGGATTTTCATATTACAATGAATAATTATTTTAAAGCAAAAGCAAAATTGTTTGAAAATCTTTATACGGATGATTTTGCGGTAATAAACGCAGATGATGAGTATGCGGCAAGATTTATGGAAGTGGTTTCTCCGAGCGTAAAATTGTATACATATGGAATAAAAATGCCTGCTGATGTAAAAGCGGAAAATATTACATTTAATCATCAAGGTGCTTCATTTGTATGTGATGTACAAGGAAAAAAATATGACGTAAATTTAATGATGAACGGAATGTTTTCTGTTTATAATGTTCTTGCTGCGATAACCTCAGCTCTTGCACTCGGCTTTGATATTCAGAATTCAATAAAAACATTGGAAACAATGAGAGGTGTTGCAGGACGATTTGAAATAATAGTACAAAAACCGATGGTAATAGTGGATTACGCACATACTCCGGATGGCTTGGAAAATGTTTTAAAGGCAGCGAGAGAGATTACTCCGAATGACGGGAAATTATTTTGTATATTTGGTTGTGGTGGTGACAGAGATGCTACAAAGCGCCCTAAAATGGGAGCAATTGCAGAAAATTTAGCGGATAAAGTTATTATAACAAGTGATAATCCACGTTCTGAGGACCCGCATCAAATTATTACAGATATTTTAGCAGGGTTGAAAAATGTAAACGATGTGGTTGTTGAACCTGATAGAGAACTTGCAATAAAAGAAGCGTACAAACTTGCGAACGCAAATGATGTGGTTTTGATTGCCGGAAAGGGACATGAAGATTATCAAATTTTAGCGGACAAAACAATTCATTTTGATGATAGAGAAAAAGTAAGAGAGATTTTTATAGGTGAATAATGAAGACATTACCGATTATAGAACAGCATTTTCATGGCGCATATGGCGTTGATTTTAATAAATCCGGTGTGAAAGAAATAGTTGCGCTTTCAAAAAAATTAAAAAATGACGGAATAGGAGGCTTTTTCCCGACTCTTGTTACTGATACCGTTGAAAATACGAAACGTCAAGTTTCTGTTATTAAAGAAGCTTCAAAAGAATGTGAAGGAATTTTGGGAATTCATTTGGAAGGAATTTTTTTAAATCCTATAAAAAAAGGAATTCATAATATTGAACATTTTTTGGAACTTACTGTAGAAAACTATAAAAGGTTGGAAGATGATTTTATAAAAATAGTAACATTGGCGCCTGAGTTGGATAAAGGTTTAATTAAATATCTTAAAGCGACCGGAGTTAAAATTCAAGCAGGTCATTGTATAGGTTGGAATAAAAATGTAGATGGCGTAACGCATATGTATAATGCTATGGGCGGAATTACCCACAGAGATTCTACTTCTACTGCGCTTAATGCACTTATTGATGATAATGTTTATACAGAAGTTATAGGCGACGGAGTTCATGTAAGTGATGATGCCTTAAAACTCTTATTTAAGGCAAAACCTGAAGATAAAATTATTATAATAAGCGATGCTCTGCCAATTACCGGAAGCTCTCAAAAGGAGGCAATTTTTGCTGATTCAAAAATATTTTATGACGGAAAAAGAGCAACTTCCGAAAACGGAACACTTGCCGGAAGTACAAAACTGCTTCCGGAAATTATCAAAAATTTAGCAAAAAAAGGACTTTTTAAACCCAAATACATAGAAAATGTTTATAAGTATCACAATATTAAGCCAAAAGGCGAACTACTTTGGGATGACGAATTTGATATAGTCAGCAAAAAATTTGACTGATATGAATTATTTGAAAATATTTAAAACGTTTTGTGTAAGATAACTATGCATTTGGGCTTTCGTATTGTATACCCATTTCCTTAAGTGCAGATATAAAACGATCAGCGCAGGAACTTTGTACTTCAGGCGGTACAACACGGAGTATTTCTACTGTTTTTGATATAATAGGGTCTTTGTCATACCATCTTGCACCGTTTACAGGTTTTACCAAATCATAAAATCTATCCAAAGCCTCTTTTGAGACTTTTTCTTCAAGCTTATCCAAGAAAACAACAGCGTGTTCTCTAAGTTCATCTTGGTAATTTTTTAATAATTCAATAACTTCCAAAAGTTTAGGGTCATGGTCATACCATCTTTTATACGAAGCCATTACAATATCCCCCTTATGTTTATTCCTGCCGGTATGCTGTTATCAGGAACGATTTCTTCTTTGCATCTTATTATCTTTGCCCCTAATACGGACAATTTTTGTTCAAAATCTTCATATCCTCTGTCAATATGGTGAAGTTTTTCAACTACAGTTTCACCGTTTGCCATTAATCCCGCAATAACAAGAGCAGCTCCGGCTCTTAAATCACTTGCTGCGACAGTTGCGCCGGTTAAGTTTCTAACTCCTTTTATTATTGCGTGATTCCTGTCTTGATGAATATCAGCTCCCATTCTTCTTAAGTCAGGAACTTGCATAAATCTGTTTTCGTACAAACTTTCTGTTATAATTCCCACTCCGTTAGAAGTTGTAAGCAATGTCATTGCAATTGCCTGCAAATCAGTCGGGAATCCCGGATATGGTTGTGTTACAAAATTTATTGAATTTAATCTTCCTCTGCAGCTGACTTCAATTGTTGTAGGTTCTACAAGTTTAATGCTTGCTCCCATTTTAATTAATTTGTCATTAAAGAAAGTTAAATGTGCCGGATAAACATTTTTAATAACAGCTTTTCCTCTTGTTCCCACAACAGCAGCCATAAATGTTCCGGCTTCTATTCTGTCCGGTATAGTTGTATATTCTATAGAGTGTAAACTTTCTTGTTTTACTCCGTTTATAACAATTTCTGAAGTACCGGCTCCCGTAATATCTGCGCCTAAAGTATTTAGAAAGTTTGCTAAATCAACTATTTCCGGTTCTTGTGCCGCATTTTGTATACGAGTAGAACCTTCAGCGGTCACAGAAGCCAACATAAGGTTTTCGGTTGCACCAACCGATGGAATATCCAGATATATATCGCTACCGACAAGTTTTGAAGCTTTTGCGTGAACATATCCGTTTTCAATTTTAATTTTAGCGCCTAAAGTTTCTAATCCTTTTATATGAAAGTCAACTCTTCTCTCTCCGATAGCACAACCGCCGGGAAGAGCAACAATTGCTTCTTTGCATCTTGACATAAGAGCGCCCAATATGATAAATGAGGCTCTCATTTTGCTAACAAGTTCATATTTTGCTGTTATTGAAGAAATGTTTGCGGCATCAACAACAACGGATTTTTCGTTCCTGTCATATAAACATTTTGCGCCTAAGTCAGAGAGTACATTTAGCATTATATCAACATCCGTAAGTTTCGGAACGTTATAAATCTTCGTTGTTCCTTTTACAAGAATTGTTGCAGCCAAAAGTTTTAATACAGCGTTTTTTGCACCGCCTATAGAAACTTCACCCCTAAGAGTTTCACCGCCTTGTATTTTGTATCTGTCTGCCAAAATATCCTCCAACTCTATCTTAAATAATACTATTAAACAGCATTCTTGTAAAGAGATAAATGGTTGAAATTCTAAAAATAATATATAAGTATTATTTTAAAATTTAAAAAACCGGTAACATTATCTTAACATCTTATTGAATTAACTGTTTGATGGTGATACACTCATCTCATAATAAGAAGATAAGGAGTATATTATGGTCTGTTTAACGTTACACAAAAATGATACTAAGCTCGTAAAAGAGGCTTTAAAAGTTTTAGGTAAAGAGAATTTGGCGCTTATTATTCACGGAAGCAGTTTTCCTGCTGTATCCGGTGAAGACACAGGATTTGGCACATATAATTCCAAAGCCGGTCATGCTTTAATAGATTATGCATCCGGTATATTTAATGCTTTGCAAATGGGACCTGCCGGCAAAACTAAAAGTTCAGACTCATCACCATATACAGGAACCATTTTTTCCGGTAATCCTTTGTTTATTGATTTAAAACAATTAACCGAAAAAAAATGGGACAGTATTTTATCTGAAGAAACTTTTGAAAAGATTGTAAATAATAATCCGAAACAAAATCAAGGAAGAACTGCATATTCATACATTTATAATGCTCACGCAGAAGCATTAAAAGAAGCTTGGGATAATTTTAAAGAAAAAGAGCATTCAGGAATTTTTGGCTCGCATTTACGCAAAGAATATGAACATTTTAAAAAAGAAAATTCATTTTGGCTTGATAATGACTCTTTGTATGAAGCTTTATCTATAGAAAATGGTAATGATTACTGGTATATATGGAAAAACGATACGGATAAAAGATTATTAAATCCGAAGAACAAAGAGGAAAAGAAAGAGTTTGTACAAAGAGCAGATTATATAAAACAAAAATATGAAGATGATATAGAATTTTACAAATTCTGTCAATTCGTACTTGAAAAACAAAACGAAGAAACTAAAAAATATGCACTTTCACAAGGTGTAAAAATGATAGCTGACAGGCAGGTAGCTTTTTCGGACAGAGATGCCTGGGCATATCAATCTTTATTCTTAGACGGTTGGTTTTTGGGATGTCCGCCGGATTATTTTTCAAAAGACGGTCAAGCGTGGGGATTTCCTGTTATGGACCCTGAGAAAATGTTTAATAAAGACGGTTCTCTTGGAGAAGGCGGAATCTTGATGAAAAATTTATACAAAAAAATGTTCAAAGATAACCCCGGTGGTGTAAGAATTGACCACATAGTAGGTTTGATAGATCCTTGGGTTTATAAATCCGGTCACAAACCAATGCCGGAAGAAGGTGCAGGACGTTTATACTCATCTCCGGAGCATCCTGAACTTTCCAAATATGCAATAGCAACTCTAAGCGATTTGGATAATACATTGGAAGCGGATAAAGAAAAACGTGTCAAAACGCTTTCGGATAAGCAGATAGAACTATACGGAAGGCTTATAGAAAAAATAGTAATAGGTGCTGCAAAAGAATGCGGATTAGATAAAAATGCTATTGTTTGCGAAGATTTGGGGACGTTAACAAATCCTGTTGCGGCTGTAATGAAAAAATATGAGCTTCAAGGTATGAGATTAACTCAATTTGTAATTCCTGAAAAACCCGAGCACCCGTACAGATGTAAAAACATTACGGAAAACGTGTGGAATATGGTCGGAACTCATGATAATAACCCGATTGTAATGTGGGCGGAGAGTATGATTAATACTCATGAAGGGTATTTGCACGCTAAAAATCTTGTTGAAGATTTATTTGCGGATGCTGAAAACAAAGACGATATTATTGTAAGAATGACACAAGATAAAGAATTTTTGACGTTTGTAAAACTTGTTGAAATATTTGCGTCTAAAGCAAAAAATGTTCAAATATTCTTTACGGACTTCTTTAATATAAAAGAAACTTATAATACACCCGGAACTTCGGGCGATGCAAATTGGTCGCTTAGACTTCCAAATAATTACAGAGAATTAAATGCAATTGATATGCATGCAATATTAAAACAGGCAATTTTGTCACGAGGCAAAGATTTTGCACAAAAACACGCAAATATTGTAAACAAATTATAAGGTTAAAAAGGCGATAGGATATACCCTATCGTCTTTTTTATTAAATTGCCTGTTAGTATTATTGAGAAAATTATCCCAACAGATTATTTTATAAAGGACAAATAGGAGCAAAAATGACAGTTATAGAAAAAGTTACGGAAATTAACAATGTATTAAAAGAGATTTTTAGTTTTACCCAAAAAAACGAAATTGTAAAAAATGATTTTATGGAATATTTATCAACAATAGGTGTGGGAAACATTCCTCAAAATCAAATAGAAAAAGTATTTCTTCCATATATTTTTGAAAGAAATTTAGACGGAAAATCTATAATAGAACTATATGCTGATGAATTTGGAAAGAACGAAGACGAAGTTATAACCGGTCTTAAAAATGCTCAATCTTCTATTTTTGAAATAAAAAAAGTTTTAAAAAACGGGTTTGAACTATATAACTTAATAAATGAAAAAATTTATACTGTATCTACGCTTACAAAAATGACAAACTTTAGAGGAATATATTCAGGTCAGTATATAATAGCGAGGATATTTGAATTTGGAGGAGAATATTATGTTATTGAAATAACAAATTTTCTTTCACATTCACAAAAAGAAGAAGCTTATAGATACGCTGTAATGAAAATTATAAACAACCCGAGAATGATTTACTTTGATAATTCTAAAAAAGAAGAAGAAATAAAATCAACTATTTCCGATATGTATGAAAAATTTATGAAATCTTTCGGAACGGATATTATTCTTACCACAAATAAACATGCTGATGATATTATTGGAGCTTTTAACGAAGGTGAAGAGATAGACTTATCAGACAAGGGCTGTGACCTAAATGAATATAAATTTTTCCACGTAAAAGAGTTAGAAAACAATTATTCTAATTTTTTGGAAAATTCTATGGGAGGTTTTGCATCTCATAATGAAGTGTACGATGTTGCCGTAATATTTGATAAAGAAAAAGGGCTTTATGCAGTTCCTTTTTATCAAACTTTTTGTAAAATATTTGAAAATAAAGAAAGTGTAGAGAATGCTAAACAATGTATAGAATATTTCTTGGCAAATGATTCGGTGTCGGATAGCATATTAAAACGTGTATCTTCCGAATATTCAAATTTTATGAGTATTATAAATGAGCTTTTGGAAGAAAATTACACTTTTGATTCATTAATGGAAAAATATAAAAATGAATATTTAAAAAATACTATTTATTCTTCAGCAACAGTTCTGTTTTGTTCAAAAGCTTTTTCTGAAATATTTGAATATATGTCAACGCCAAAAGAGCAAACGCCGGTTGTATCTGAGAAAGTCGGAAGAAACGATCCTTGTCCTTGCGGAAGCGGGAAAAAATATAAAAATTGCTGTGGTGCATAATCAATTTAAATCTTAAAAATATTTCTTAATCCGGTTTCTTGGAAGTTATATCTGTCAATACAGAATTTTACATAACTTCCGTTGTCAGTGTAGGTGCCGTTGTAATATGGAACCATAGATGTGTAGCTATAAGCATCATCATAATCTCCAAATACAATGTATGAATTTTTGTTATGAAATTTGTTATAAATAAAATTTAGTAATCTGGTTTGTTGGTCTTTACGAATATACGGCCACATATTCCTTGCAAAAATAATGGTGTTTTTGTCCGGTACAGAATGAATATCATATAATATGTTGCCGATAGAAAAATTTGCCCTCTCTTTTAAAAATTTTTGAACTTTTACTTCATATACATTTTTATCACGATATTTTGCCCATTTTTTGTCGTTATTGTCCTCATTTACTTTTATTCTTACGTACTTATTTATATCACGCAATTTTTCAATTTGCGGAACAATATTGTTAGCGTAGTGATTTAAACATGCTTGGTAAACGCTGTTTGAATCTATTGTTGTTTCCTTTTTTGACAGAAGATTTTCTATTAAAGTTTTTTCCATAATATTAGCGTATAAAACTCCGTTTTTTGCATCATCTATATTTTCACCGTCTATATCTTTTGCAATTATCGGAAAAAATTTTTCTGCCTGTTTTCCCAGAGTTTTTATTAAACTCATAATAATAGAATAAGTTTCTTCTCCGCTTGAACAGCCGTAATTTAATACATTTACTTTATCGACATTTTTGAATTTGTCACCAAAAAATTTTGCCATCTGAGTCCAATTTAAATCTCCTCTAAAAAAAGAAGTCGTTGAACGATATTGCAGATTGCCCATTCTGTCAGTTATTACTCTGCAGTTACATTTAAAATCAGGTTGATTTATTTTAGTACTGCATTTTTGATTATATAAATTATTTGAATAGATTGGTGATATTTTCATAATATTTTTAGTTAGTTTAAAAAAGGAGAGAAAAACTTATGTTTCTCTCTCCTCTTGTTAATATTTTTATCTGAAATTAAGCACGTTTGCTTCCTGTAACTGAAATTTGATGACGTCCTTTGGCTCTGCGTCTGTTCAAAACTTCTTGTCCTCCGGGAGTTGCCATTCTTGCTCTAAAACCGCTAACGTGTTGTCTTTTTAACTTTGTTCCTTCTAGTGTACGTTTCATAATTCTATTTCCTTTTCAGCTAATTTTACTTATAATATTCTTATACTATTAAAAACATGCTTTTTAGTCAAATATAAGTTTAAGTAATATTAAGACAGAGTGGTAAAAGGAGAAAAAGGAAATGTCATATACTAATATCGGATTTATCGGTTCCGGAAAAATGGCCGGAGCAATTATAAAAGGACTTGTGAAAACCGGCTTTTGTCCGGCTGAAAATATAATAGCAACACAAGCCGAATCCTCCGGACTCAAAGAAAAATCACAATCATTAGGTGTAAAAGTAATTAACGATAACAAAGCATTGGTAAATTTTTCAGATGTTATTTTTATAGCAACAAAACCAAATCAAGTTATCGGAGTTTTAGATGAGATAAAACCTTATGTAAATTCGCAAAAACTCATTGTATCTATAGCGGCTGGGGTGAGTTTAAATAAATTGGAAACTAATTTGTTACCTAAAAGCCGTGTAATAAGAGTTATGCCAAATACTCCGGCACTTGTTGGTGAGGGTATGAGCGGTATGATAGGCGGAGAATATGCAAGTGAAGAGGATATAACTTTTGTTAAAAAACTTCTTTTAACAATAGGAAAATGTATTGTAGTGGAAACTGAAGCACAAATGGATATTGTGACTGCTATTTCAGGTTCGGGACCTGCTTTTTTCTATAAAGTTATAAATGAAATTGCACGTGCCGGTGAAAAACTCGGTATGGATTACGAAAAAGCATTATTGTTAAGTATTCAAACCGCAATAGGTTCTGCTAAAATGGCATTGAACCGTGATATAACAATGGAGCAACTTATAGCAAACGTCGCTACAAAAGGCGGCTGTACTGCAGTTGGAGTTGATTGTATGAATGACAATAATTCTGAAACTATTTTTTATGAGGTTATAAAAAACACAACAGAAAAAGCTCATGCGCTTGGACAATAATCAGAACGGGGTATTTGAACGTATGATAAAAAAAATTACAGGAAAAGCATTAATACATACCATGTTAATAATAACATCATTATTGTCTGTATTTCCTTTTATATGGCTAACCTCTACATCATTAAAAGGTATAAATGAAGATATTTTTGCGTATCCTCCAAAATTTGTACCGTCGGATTTCACTTTTCAAAACTACATTGATGTGTGGGGAAAAGTAGATTTTATGGCATACTTTTGGAACAGTGTCATTGTTGCTGCATTAACGGTTATATTAAATTTAATTTTATCTTCACTTGCTGCATATCCTCTTGCAAGAATGAAATTCAGAGGTAAAAAATTTGTCTTTTTTGCTATACTTGCGACAATAATGATACCATTTCAAGCTATAATGCTTCCGGTATATATAATAACACTTAAACTTCATCTTATAGACAGTGTAAACAATGTTATGGGTTATATAGGACTTGTAATGCCTTTTGCAGTAAGTGCTTTTGGTATATTTTTAATGCGGCAAGCATTTTTAAAAGTACCAAAAGAAGTGGAAGAAGCGGCAATTACTGACGGATGTAACGTATTTCAAATGTTTTTGAAAGTCGTTATTCCAATGGTAAAGCCGACTCTTGCGGTTCTGGCTGTTTTTACTTTCATAGGTTCTTGGGGAGAATTTTTATGGCCAAGTATAATGCTTACTAAAGAAAGCATGTATACATTGCCGGTGGGAATAAATAACTTGCAGGGAATGTTTTCCGCCAATTGGAGATTTATAGCTTCAGGTTCTATTATATCAACTATTCCTATTATTGTATTTTTCTTAATGATGCAAAGATATTTTATATCCGGTGAAAATGACGGAGCTGTAAAAGGATAAAACATAATTACATTTTAATGCTTTTGCACGATGGTAATCCGTATTTTGTGTTTTAAAATTATTTTATGACAAATTTTGATTTTCTAAAAAAGCATGATAAAGATTTATATAATATAGTAAATGACGCAGAAAAGCTATATTGCGGCGAGTTTTTTGACCAATGTATGACCCAAACAAGGAGATTTGGCGAAATTGTATGCAAAAATGTTTTAGGCTCAAGAAGAACAACCGAAATAACTTTTGATGCAATGCTTGCAACATTAAAAGATTGTACAATCGGTAGTTCAGAAGAAGCAAAAGAATTTGTTGATGACTTGTATTTTCTAAAAAAACACGGTAATCAATCGGCTCATTCGGTAAGTATCAAAAAAGAAGGAACGGAAGCTCTTGATTGTTTAAAACGTGCGTTTGAAGTTGCCATAAATTATTGTGTGTATTCTTGCGGTGCGGAAAGAACTCTTTTAAAAAAAGAATATGATACTGAATTGATGCTTACGGGCAAAAAAACACAAAGCTTAAGCGAAAAATACGCTAAGGCAAAGTCACAAAATATAAAAAAATCAGAAAAAAATAAACAAAAGAAACAGTATTGTTCCGTAAAATCTTATAAAACAAAACAACAAACACCAATATTTTGGTATTTTATAGGAGTTTCCGGAATTGTTTCATTTGTTATTGCGCTTCTTTTAGTTTTAATTTGATTTATTATTTTAACAAAATTTCTTATTGTAAATTTAAACTCAGTTGTTTTGTGAAATGTTTTTTTAAGAAAGATGGTCTGTGATATTTTGTAAGTCCGTATTTATCAATGGCCTCAAGATGTTCTTTTGTTAAATATCCGGCATTTTTTGCCCAATTATACATAGGGTATTCTTCGTGAAGTTGTAACATGTATCTGTCACGGGATACTTTCGCCAAAATGCTTGCGGCTGCAATAGAGGCGGATTTGGAATCTCCTTTGATAACATAGTTTTGCGGATAAATATAGTTTTTAATTAATTTATTTCCGTCAACAAGAGTAATTGAATCCTGCAAATTTCGGGCAATGTTTGAACAAGCAATATTCATAGCTTTTAGAGAAGAGTTAAGAATATTTATTTTTTCTATTTCATCAACTTCAATACAAACTATTTTGTTTAACGTATTATTTAAAATCGCATCATAAATTGACTCACGCTTTTTGGTCGTAAGTTTTTTTGAATCGTTAAGTATTTCCAGGTCTTTCAAAAGCCCTTCAGTTATTTTATTAAAATATACCGCTGCCGCATAAACTCCTCCGGCAGCAGGTCCTCTTCCGGCCTCATCCGTTCCTATTACGTGTTTATTAAATTGTTTGTCAAAACCAAATAAATCATATACAGACAATTTTGTTTTTCCTGTTTTTATAACGAACTATTATTTTAAAAAGAGGGTGTCCAATAATTTGAAAATTATTTTTGCATTAAATTTTAACTTTTTTGGACCCCTTGTTTAATATATTTTTGCCGAACTGCTGTATAGACGGCTGTTTATCCTATAACCGGTTGTACAAACGTTCTTGCAGCCAAATCTTTGTCCAGCATCAAAAGTGCTTTTTTATCATCTCCGATAAGCCTTAATGTAGCCAAAAGTCCCCCGACGTTAGCTTCTTCTTCAACTTGTTCTTTAATATACCAATCCAATAAATGCAGAGCAGCTCTATCTTTAACTTCTTCGGCTACATCAGCAACATGGTTAATACTTGATGTTACATATTGTTCGTGTTTGAGAACTTCCTCAAAAATTTCCAATGGTGTATTTCCTGCAAATTCAGGTTTCGCAATTGCTGAAAGCTTGATTTCTCCGCCTCTTTCGTCCAAATAATCAAACATGCCCATTCCGTGTGCGTGTTCTTCCTGAACTTGTACATTAAACCAATTGACAAATCCCTGAAGGTTCCATTCCATAAATTTTACTTTCATAGCTAAGTACAAATACTCAGAATATAATTCTTTGTTGATTTGTTCATTAAAAGCAGCTTCCAACTTTTCGTTTATCATATTATTTTCCTCCTTTAGTACTCTAATTATAATACTTCAATTTTACAAAACAGACAAAATCTCTTAAAATATCTTAACTATTTGAAAACTTTTTCAGCTTAGGATAAGATAATATTGATAAATAGTGCGTGGGGAGAAATGGAAAATAATTATTTTGCGCTTTTGGCTAATGATGTAAAGAAACTGTGGAACGGTTTAGACGGTGCACAGAAACTTGGTATGCTCGGATTAATTGTTGTAACCATTGTTGCTGCAACGTTTTTCCTATCAAAAGCAATGGAGCCCGATTGGGTTGTTTTATATTCAGATTTAAATGAAGTTGATGCAATAAGTATAGTAGAAGGTTTAAAAAAGAACGGGTATCGCTACAAAATATCGGAGGATCACAAAGCAATTTTAGTTCCTTCAAATGTGCGTGAAGACATGCGGGTTTTTGTGGCAGAAAATGATTTAATAAAAAATAAAGATGCAGGATTTGAAATCATAGATAATATGCCTTTAAGTTCTACCGATTTCAAAAATAAGTTAACAAAGCAGAGAATTTTGCAAGGTGAACTTATTCGTTCTATAGAAAAAATAGGCGGTATAAAATATGCGCGTGTTCAGCTTGCGGAACCTGAAAGATCAATTTTTGAAGACAACGATGAAAAACCCACAGCATCAGTTATTTTGGTTCTTGAGCCCGGATTTAAAATAAAAAGCGCGCAAGTAAAAGCCATAAAAAATTTAGTAGCGTACTCTATACCCAGAATGACGCAGGAGCAGGTATTTATTACTGATCAAAACGGAAATTCTCTTTCTGATGAAACTTCTAAAAGCTCTACCGATATGGAAAGTTTTAAATCTAATTTAGAAAAAGAAACTGCTAAAAAAGTTTCCGGAGTTTTAGAAAAAATTGTAGGTAAGGGAAATGTTTCGGTTCAAGTTAATGCAGATATAGATTTTAATTCTGCGAAAGCTACTATAGAAAGTTATATTCCAATAACTGATGATAAAGGTACAGGGGTTGTAGCAAGTTCACAAACAGAAACAGAAACATATGAAAATCCGAATAATATACAAACACCTAATAATTTAACTCCGCCTGTTAATGTAAACAGAAATTTAAATTATTCAAAACAAAAAACAGCAGTTAATTACAGTGTTTCAAAAGAAGTAAAACAAATTGTATACGCTCCCGGTTCCGTAAAACGTTTGTCTATAGCTGTTGCGGTAAATAAAGTTTTAACAGATGCGGAAAAGGAAGAAGTAAAAAATCTTATACAATCAGCGTCCGGCATTGATTATTCAAGAGGAGATACAGTATCGGTATCAGGTCTTCAATTTGAGGGTGCAAGTATAGATAAACAAGCGCAGGAAGACTTTGCAAAGCAGTATCAACAGGAACAATTATTCTACTTTATTACTTCTTCAGTAATGCCTTTAATTATAATTCTTGTTTTAGGCGGATTTGCATTGTTAATATTAAAAGGCTTTATATCAAAAATGCCTACCGTAAAACCAAAAACGAAAGAACGTCATATGATTGAAGATATGCAAGAAACAGAACAAGAAGAGGTTGAACAAGAAGAATCTGTTCCGAGCATTACGTTTAATAAAAAAGAAATAAAATCTCAAAAAGAGCAAAGTATAACAGAACTTAATGAGGCAGTAATGGCGGCTCCGGACGAAGCGGCAAAACTTTTAACATCATTTATTAAGGATTAAGAACAATGGGTATAGAAGAGATTAAAAAAGCCAAAGAGGAAGCAAAAAAGGTTATTACACGTCCCAGCCAAAAGGTTGCGGCTCTTTTGATTGCACTTGGGCCGGCTACGGCTTCGGAAATTCTCAAAAACATAAAAGACGAAGATTTGTTGGAACAAATAACCTTAGATATCGCAAATTTAGGAAAAGTTTCCGATGAAGATTTAAATGATGTGTTAAGTGAGTTTAAAACAGTATTCCAAGCAAAGAACTTTGTTGCGCAAGGTGGTGTAAGTTATGCTAAACAGCTTCTTGCTCAGGCGTACGGTGATGAAGAAGCCGCAAAAATGTTGGAACGTGTAAACTCAATGGTAAATACAAATCCGTTTTATTTTCTGAATGAAGCGGATCCTTCACAACTTGCCAATACTTTTGCATCTGAAAATCCTCAGTTATTGGCATTAATTCTTGCATATATACGCCCTGAGCTTGCTGCGCAGGTTCTAGCATACTTACCTCCGGATATACAGGCGGTTGTATCAATGAAAATTGCTGATATGACTCCTACTAATCCTGAAATACTTACTACCATTGAAGATATTGTAGAAAGAAAATTCTCTGCATTATTGGTTCAAGACTTTTCAAATGCAGGCGGTGTAGAATCACTTGCAAACATCTTAAACTGCTGTGACAGAGGAACAGAAAAGAATATTATGGAATGGCTTGATATAGAAAATCAAGAAATGGCACAAGAAGTTCGTGACTTGATGTTCGTATTTGAAGATATTATTATTCTTGATGACAGAGCTGTTCAAAGGCTTCTTAGAGAAGTTGATACTAAGGTTCTTGCAACAGCACTTAAAGGTACAAAAGAAGAAATTAAAGACAAAATCTTTAAGAACATGTCAGAAAGAGCTAAACAAATGCTTAAAGATGATATGGAATACTTGGGACCTGTTCGTGCAAAAGAAGTTCAAGAGGCTCAGACAAATATTGTCAGTGCAATCAGAAATCTTGAAGCAACCGGTGAAATTACAATTACCCGTGCAAGTGTAGAGGACGAATTAATTGAGTAACGGTAAAAGAATACAGAGTAAAGAAATTCATATGGGGGACAGCTATGTATTACCGATTGAGCAGTCCCGTGTTACAATATCTCAGGCAAAAGTAAAGCAGATATTGGCTGAAACTGATGAAAAAGCTCAAAAATTAATAGCAAATGCCGAAAACAAATCTCAAATAATTATACAAACAGCAAATACGGAAGCCACAAGAATTATTGAAGAAGCAAGAAAAAAAGCACAAAGTGAATATGAGTCAATAAAACAACAAGCGTATCAAGAAGGTTTCAAAAAAGGAGAGGAAGACGGAAATGCAAAGTTCAATCAAGATGCATCAGAAGGTTTGAGCTCTTTAAATACTTTGGCGGAAACATCTTATGCGATGAAAAAAAATATAATTGATTCAGCCACAAGAGATATTGTTGAATTAGTTTGTGTTATCGCGGATAAAGTTTGTCATCAGAGTTTTGACGATTCAGTTTTGTATAAAATTACACAAGATGCAATAAAATTGTTAAATGATAAAGAGAATATTACTATCATTGTAAGTCCTCTTCTTGTGGATGCGATAAATAAAATTATTCCGGATTTTAGAAATTCAATTCAAAATATGGAAACTCTCAAAGTTAAAGAGGACAGTTCTCTTTCTGCAGATGGTGTAATAGTGGAAACTCCATCCACAAGGCTTGATTCAAGAATATCCGCTCAAATTAGTGAAATAGCACAAAAAATGTTAACCGGAACAAATGATGAATTGGGACAAGAATAAATATTCAAAAATAATAAAAAATACCCGTACTATTAAAGAAATAGGTAAAATAACGGAAATAATAGGTCTGACTATAGAATCAGACGGTCCAAAATCTTCAATAGGTGATTTGTGTTATATTTATAACGACTTTAGCGAAAAACCCGTAATGGCTGAAGTAGTAGGTTTTAAAAAAGATAAGATTTTACTTATGCCGCTTGGAAGTCCTGATGGTATACATCCGGGCGCTCTTGTTGTGAACACCGGTGATGCAATGAAAATCGGAGTGGGGGAGCAGCTTATAGGGAGAGTTTTGGACGGACTTGGTAATCCTATAGACACTCTTGGTGATATTCAATTTAACGAATATCGCTCAACAATGGCAGATGCAATAAACCCTCTAAAAAGAAAACGTATATCTGAGCCTTTGTCTTTGGGTATTAAATCAATAGACGGATTTATAACAGTAGGAAAAGGACAAAGAATGGGTATTTTTGCCGGTTCAGGTGTCGGTAAAAGTACTACGATTGGTATGATGGCAAAAAATACCACAGCGCAATTAAATGTTATTGCATTAATAGGCGAGCGCGGCAGAGAGGTTAAAGAATTTATAGAAGAGATTTTGGGTCCTGAAGGAATGAAGCGTTCAATTGTTATAGCAGCAACATCTGAACAGCCTTCTTTGGTAAAGATAAAAGCAGCATTTGTTGCAACATCTATTGCGGAGTATTTTCGTGATAAAGGTATGGACGTACTGTTTATGTTGGATTCGGTTACTCGTATCGCAATGGCACAGAGAGAAGTCGGGCTTGCAATAGGAGAACCTCCTGCTACAAGAGGATACACACCGTCTGTATTTGCGCTTATGCCAAAACTTATGGAAAGAGCCGGTACGAATGAATTTGGGACGATTACCGGTTTGTATACAGTTTTGGTAGAAGGAGATGATTTTAATGAGCCTATATCGGATACTGCAAGAAGTATTTTAGATGGTCATATAATGCTTTCCAGAGATTTGGCGCATAAAAACCATTATCCTGCAGTTGATGTTTTGCAGTCCTTAAGCCGTGTTATGGGGGATGTTACAACTAAAGAACATCGTAACGCTGCCGGTTTAATAAGAAATCTTCTTGCGGTTCACAGAAAAAATGAAGATTTGATTAATATCGGAGCGTATGTTAAAGGTTCAGATCCTGTTTGTGATAAAGCTATAATGATGATGAATGATATAAATTCATTTTTGCTACAATCAACATCGGATAAAATTGAATATGAAGAAACAATACAGAGTTTATTGGAACTTGGAAGAATTGCAGGTGAAAATCAGTTATAGCTATATTTTATAAAGGTTCAGATTAACAAAAATATTTACGTAATTATAATAAGAACGGAGAGATTTATGAAAAAAATATTTTTATCAATTTTAATATTATTTAGTTTTGTACAAATAACATCGGCATCACAAATCTCTTATGATAAAAGTGATTTTGTTCCGATATATAGTGTGATTAATGATGCAGCTTATGATATCAGGTATTATTCGTCAAATAATTTTACCGGAGATAAAATAAAAGGCTATAAAGCTCCTGTTGCGTATATGACTCGTGCCGGTGCAAATGCATTGGCTGTTGCTGCAAATGATTTAAGAAAACAAGGGTATAGATTACTTATTTGGGATACATACAGACCTCAAAAAGCTGTGGATAATTTTGTTGAATGGATAAATAATCCCGATAACGAAGGAGATAAATCATTTTATCCTGATCTTAAAAAATCAGATTTGCTTGAAGGTCAGTATATAATGGCAAAGTCAGGACATACGCGTGGCTCAACCGTAGATTTAACTTTAATTAAAAAAGACGGCTCTTTTGTTGATATGGGCGGAACATTTGATTTGTTTAGTGAAATTTCGCATCCGAATTATAAGAAACTAACAAGAGAACAAAAGAAAAACAGAAAAATATTAAATGACGCTATGACAAAAGCAGGTTTTAAGGGAATAGATTCAGAGTGGTGGCATTTTACTTTGGAAAATGAACCATATCCGGATACTTATTTTAATTTTGATGTGGATTTTTAAATAGGAAAGAGAAAAAGTCTGTAATTGGTTTAAAATTGTGTTAAAAGGAAAGATTTTTTATGAAAAAGCACTTGATATCAAATAATTCGGATAAATTATTGATATTTTTCACCGGTTGGGGGTGCGATGAATATGAATTTGAACATTTAAAATCCGAACGAGATGTTTTACTCTTGTATGACTATACTGACTTAATTTTGGATTTTGATTTTTCAATGTACAAAAACTATGATTTAATAGCATTTTCAGCAGGGGTTTTTATTTCTTCGGTAGTTGAATTTGGTTTTAATATAGAAAAGAAAATTGCATTAAGCGGAAATCCTTATTTATTTGATGAAAAACTTGGCTTATCAAAAAAAATTCAAGATATTTTGTATAATATAACAGAGGAAAATGCAGATGATTTTGCCAAAAAATATTTGATAAAAACAGAAGAAGAATGGAAAAGATTTCGTCATTCAGGGCGATCATTAGATAGCTGTAAGGCAGAATTCAATAGCTTAAAGGATTTATACACTAAAAACAAGGCTAATATAAAAGATATTTTTGATTTTGCGTTAATTGGTGAAAACGATGAGATATTTAATCTTGAAGCGCAAAAAGAATTTTACGGAAAAAGATTAATCCGTATAGAAAATGCACGTCATAGCTTGTTTTTTAAATTAGCAAAGTATGAACAAATTTTTGATTTGATAAGAAGCAGCGAAAAAAATATTTCATTCAAGAAGTAATCGCAACACCAACAGCGAAAAAAATGAAAATAATGTAAAGTTTTGTAACAATTTTAAAAATTTCTCTTAAAAAAACTAAAGTTTTTAATATTTATGCCGATATACATGTAAATATGTAAGTTTTAAGGAGAAATAATGACTAACTTGTTATCATTGGGAAAAAACGGAAAACTTGGTGAAATTGATTTTGATAAACTAAGAAGCGGCATAACAAAGGCTGATCTTGGTATAGAAGACGGTTCTGTTTTAGACAGTATTTTCTGTAGTATAGATAATACTGGAAATGGTGATAACAAAGGGAACGGTAAGCTTGACAGAGATGAACTTATTATTTTTATAAATAAAGTAAAAGAACTTGCAAAAAATGAAGAACTTTCAAAAAGAGAAGCTAAAAAATTTGAAACCGAAGATGGAAAGCTTGGCAAGAAAAATGAGCAATTATTTGAATTTATTAAAAGACTTGCAAAGTTGACTCAAAATATTGATAGTGTAGATAAAACAACAGAAGTAATAACTTATGATGACGGACATACAGAGCAAATTTTAGACAACAACTATAAAATAATTAAAAGAAAAAGCGGTAATAAAACTGTTACAACAACTCGTGATGAAAATGACAACACAGTTGAAGAGACTGAAGAAGATGGTAGTGAACTCGTAACAAAAAAATACAGTTCTCAGCATAAAATTTCTAAAATTATAACTAATAATAAAAACAACAACTCTGAAACTACTGATATATATGAAAATGATGGTATTACTCCTAAATCAAGAACGGTAGTTGAAGGGAACAAAACGACTGAATATAAATACGATACGCAAACAAAAGCTTTTATTCCATTATATTGTGATACAAAAGACCCTGCTACCGGTCGTGTTGAACATATCGTTTATGAGCAGGATAAAAACAGTAATAATTATCTTCAACAAAAATCTCTGACAGTAAAAGAAAACGGGAGAGTTGTATCACAAACTATAGATAGCAAAAGCGTTGAATATGACGGAAATGGTAATACATATATTATTGTTCAGCCTGATGAAAGAAATCCGGAAGTAATTGCACAAAAATTCGGTTGTACAAAAGAAAAATTAACAGAAATTAACGGTAATAGTGCTTATTTTTCAGTTGGCAGCAGAATAAAAGTACCCGGAGAATTAAGACCTGATGAATTAGATGGCAGATTATCTTCAGAAGATGCAATTAGACAATATGAAGAAGAACAGAAAGCAAAACGACAAGCCGAAGCTACAGCAAGGGCAGCCAGAGCACGTGCAACACAAACAAGAAATGATAGAATTGCAGCTGAAAATGAGGCTATGGGAATAAAAGACCGTGCAAGACACGGAGAAAAGGAAATATGTCATATAAAACGAAATGGCAAACGTACAGATATACAAGGGACCATTATGGGACATTCTGCCAAATATCCGGGAAGATTTGTAGTAAAAATTGGTAACAAATATTATATTGCATCACAGCATGATTTTACAATATTAAAAGAAGAATATGCAAAAGATCCAAAAGTATTAAAAGCAAAAGCCAAATCTGTTAAAGAAAATCAAACAGGTGAGCTTGAAATAAAAAAACAAAACGCACGAAAAATAGTAAAAGAGCTTATGGAGGCTATTAACGGTATAAATAATCATGACAAAATGCGTGAAGCTCTAAACAAGATTAAATCGCCGGAAGAACTTGCGGAAGTAAACAGACTGCTGCAAGCAAAAGGATACAAAGCTGATAATTTATATTCTTCCGTTGAAAAATTTATGAAAGAAGAATTCCAAAGAGTTGCAACGGATTACACTTGTGATGATTTGGAAAACTTCGTTCAAAAATGGATTAAAGATGGTGTAATAAGAGGCAATAACGCAATAAACGCACAAGCGAGAATGGCTGCAAGAGTAATTATTGATGCATGCGACGGCTTAGGTACAGATAACAAACAACTTATTAAAGGTATATATATGATTAAAGCTCCGCAAGGACAAGGCAAAGCTGCGGCAAAACAAGTTTATAACAAAGTTAATTCAATTATTGCAAGCCATGGAACATTCTACGGAATTGGACCAACATGCAAAGATTTAATAGATTATTTAAATGGTGAATTTTTTGGTAAGGAAATTGAATACTTAAAAGGTATTTTAGGTGAAAATGATGCTATTCAAGACAGAGAAAAAACTCAAGCTGTTACTGATTTGGTTAAAAAAGCCGTAAAATATGCAGGAACAGATATCAATGCCTTGAAACAAGCAATAAGAGCAATAAAAACACCTGAAGAAAGAAAAGCAGTAGAAAAAGAACTTGAAAAATATATCAAAGAAAAAGGTATAAAGAAGCAATATCAAGGTCAATCCGCATTGCAAGCAATTTTGTATGATGAATGCGATATCGGTTTAGGGTTTGTTACAGGTGCAAGAAATCACAAAGAAATCCGCACGTTTAATGAAATGTTAATCTCACAAGGTGCATATACAAAACAAGAAGAAATCAACATCAGAGCTGAGCAAGCATTTTTCCAAATACGAGAAGGCGGATACAAGAACATTTTAGAAGCTGTAAGCGAAATAAAAGATGAAGCTGTTCTTAAAAGGCTTAATGCCTTTTTCATAGGTATAAATATCAATGGTAAAAAATATAGTTCTCTTGAAGAATTTCTAGATGCAACTTTTGGTGCAGGAAATGAAAAAAATGATTTGGTAATGGCTGAACTTGCAGAAAAAAGCTTGTTAAAAGATGATAACAAAGTTGCAAATATTGCATTCAGGCTTATTATGAATCCTGATTTTAATGCTCGTGCAAAGGGTTTTGCTTCAATAAGAAATCAAGAAACAGCAAATTTGATTGACCAAAAACTACAGGAAAAAAATTCTTCTCTTCAAATAGAGTTCGATAAGTTTAACAAGGAAAAAGAACAATACAAAATAGAATCCTCTACTTGGGATGAATTAGCAGCACTCCTGGGCCTTACAGGTCTTAATATAGGTATAGGTCCATTGTCAATTAGCTTGGGTAATGTTGCGGAAGGAATATCTGATGCGTACCGCACTAATACCGATTCCTCCGATAATATGTATGTAGAAACAAAGACAGCTAATCCAGACATTGATGATAAACAAAAAGAAAGTTATCAAGCTGCTATAACGGCATTTGAAGAAAATCTGAATAAAATGATAAGTGATTATGAAGCAGCATTAGATTCACAAGGAGATGTTTCAAGAGATATAAATGCTTTCTGCCAAATCTATAACATAGGTACAACTCGTGACGAAATAGAAGCAAGAATTAATTATGATAAAGAAACTTTACGTTTACTCAAACTTGCGGCAGAAGGAAAACTTGTAAGAATGCATAACGGAAATGCAACATACGTATCATTTGAAGATATATTTAAAGAAAGACAATCCGCAAATATTTCTGCAAATACTGCAATGAACGCTATTCGTACACCTGAAAACAAAAATGTGTCTTTCGATTCTAAAAAGAGTGAACAATTGCTAAAACAAGCTGAAAGAATAGGTATGGCAGAAACTACGAAAGACTTGGTTCTTACTACTTGGGGCGATTTGTGTGATGCTGAAAATACAAGAGATACCAGAATAGTTACACGTGCTATATATAATGCAATGCGCAATATCTCACAAGCAACAGGGATTCCGTTATCATTAGCTTCTTTTGGATATAGATTAAATACTAACGGTACAGTAGTTGACTCTGAAGGAAGAGGAGTTCCGATTGAAAAATTACAAGAAATTGCAACACAACTGAAAAATATTATAAATGAATTATCAAGAGAAAATTTAGGAATTGGTATTTCAAAACAAACTAAACATTCAGTTAAAGATGTTGTAAATTCTTATTATGAAAAGAAAATGGATGAATTTAGTCAAGAATATAAGAACGTATTCGGTCAAAATTCTTCTGATGATATGATGGATAGCTACCTAAAAACTATTAATAACGGAAGAACCGTTGTTAACGTAGGCAGTGTGGTTATAGCTGCACTTCTTGCACCGTTCACGGCAGGCGGAAGTGTTGCCGGAGCTATGGGCGTAAGCGTACAAACAGGAAACGCAATAGCTGCAGGATTAGCTGCAGGTACAGTATCCATGGGACTAAATGCAATAGAACATTCAACTGACGCTGACGGATATACTACAGAAGAATGGATATCAGACTTGGATGAGGCTGCTTGGAACGCTGCATTAACCGCTATTGGTATGAGAGTAGGTGCCTTTGCCGAAACAAGAGTTGTACCAAGTCAAATAGCAAAAGCAAAATCATTCCTATCCGGAATAATTTCTCCAAACAGAATGGTTACGGTGGTAAAAAACGGAGTGCAAACACAAGTTCCGCTAATAGATAAAATTGCCCCCGTAATTGCAAGAGTTGAGGCATTGGGTTTTGAAGTAACAAGTGACAGTATCCAATCAGTCGTTCAGATGTATTGTCAAAACGGAGGATGGGATGCAAGAGGATTCTGGACAGCATTCTTTATATCACTTGGAGCAAACGCAGCCGGTCACGCATATGCAGGAGCAAAAGACGTTAAAAACGCCGGTGAAACAACAAGCACTGAAATAGATACAAAACATTTAAATGCAAAAGAACGTAAAATGTATGAAGATGGTGTAAATTTAAATCATGCAAGAGAAGGTATTTCTGAACCAAATCCGGCACAAAACGGAATATATAGAAATGAAAAAGCGGAATTTACAGTAACTAACGGAAAAGTTACAAAAATTGTAACTTTTGACGGAAGAGTTATAACAGATGAATTAAAAATAGCAAAATATTTGGATAAATATAATATAAAATTAAATGAAATGTCACTAAATGAGGAAATAAAATCCACATCAAAAGCCGCTCCGGAAGAAGAACCAATTTCTGCTAAAAAAGCAGAGGCTGAAAATAAAAACGAGCCTAAAACAGAACCTAAATCAGAAACCAAAGTTAATGAAGAACCGACAGGAGGAGCAAAAACAGAAGAACCTGCAGTAGAACAAAAAAATATAGATGTTTCAAGATTTAACGAAGGACTTTATTCTCAAAAAGGAGTTAATTTAAACGATTTTGTAAATGACAAAGTTATAGATAAAAAAACAATACTTGAAAAATTCGGCTACAAAAAAAATATAATGGGTAAGGTTAAAAATACTAATCCTGACTTTATTTATGATTCAGTCTTAAGCAATCCAAGCACAGGCAGCTATGTTTTCTATGATAAGACCGGTACTGTTAAATATTCATTTAGATTCAATAAAGACGGTATTTTAGAAACAAAAGAAGTATGGTTAATAAATAGGAACATTTCACCAAGACAAGCTTATGCCGGAGTTACAGTATCTTACAATAACGGAAATGTTGTATCTGTATATGATTCATTAAATATAAACAATGGTTTTCGTGTTGAAACGAAATCAACAAAACCAAATGAAAAACCGACAGGTGGAACAAAAACAGAAGAACCGGTATCCGGAAATAGAACCGGTCAAAAAGAAAACACGAATGCAGACGAAACAGGAGCAAAACCAAAAGAAACAGCAAATCCTGAAAACAAAGGAAACAATTCAGTTGCTGATATAAAAACAAAATACGGAGAAAAAATTGCACAACATTATCACGAGATAATGGACAAAATTAACACTATGAAAACGGCTGTTGATTTTAAGAATATATTTAAACGTATTCAAGCAAAATTCGGCAATTTAAAATTAAAGGAATTGTATGATTCTTGCATATCAAAGCTTGAAGCAAAGGCTAAACAGTTGGGATTGAATATAAAGGCATTATATGATGAACTTAAGCCGGAACCGGTAAGTAAATATTTTCGTCAAAATGAAGTTGATGCCTTCCTCAAAGAATCTAATAACGATCCTATAACTATAGCAAGATCTTTGGAAAAGAGAGGATATCGTCCAACCGGTGCAAATTCCATAAATGACAATTATAAATCTTGTGTATCATATTACAATAAGGATAAAAAATTATTGTTAACATATATGTTTGACGAAAACGGAAATATTATCAATAAAAGTATGACACGCGTAAAACCATATAAAGGTGGTTTCAAAAGACTTTCTGATGTTCAGGTAACTTATGATAAAACAGGACAACCTTCTGTAGAAATCAAAGAAGGTGGTCAAGCAGTAAAGCCAAAAAAAGCAAAATCAAATAAAAATTATAATTCAACAAAAGCTCAAATTAATGAATATACTCAAAGAACAACTTATTATTACGGAACACTGCAAGATTTAAAAGAAGCACTTGAACCAACTTTAAAAAGATTTAGTGATGAAAAAGTTAATATTGTTTGGGAAAGATTAAAAAATCATCAAGGTGCAGTTCTAACAAAAGACGGTATAGAATATACATTTAAGTGTAACAATGACGGCTCTGTAAGTGTTACAGAAGTGAATATTGCAAAAAGAAATAGAGCAAATGGTTCAAAAAATAATCAGAAACAATCCTCTAATCGCGCAGATTCAAAAAAACAAGAGGCTTATAATAAGTATAATCCTAACGATCCGCATGTAAGATTCAGAGAGCAAGGTACTATGAACCCAAAATGCCAATATGTTTTAGATATGGAAAATTTACCGGAACTAACTTTATATGGAAACATAAAATTAAATTTAAACGATTATAAAAGTGAACTTGCTGCCATTCCGGAAGGTGGTTCAAAAACATTCGGACGGGAAGGAGATTTTGTTATAAACGATTCTACAAGAGGATTATCAAGACATCATATTCTTGTAACAAAAAGAAATGGCAAATTATATTTGAAAGATATATCCGCAAATGCAAATACAAAATACAAGACAAGACCAAGTGAAAATAATCAATCAGCAAATCGTGCTCAAAATTCAAGACAAGCACAAAACAGAAGACCTCTTACACAAGAAGCACAGGACAGAATAGTGAATGCTCGTAAAAGAATTGCTGATTATAAACAAAATCTAAACCAAGTTGAACAAAAAATTAAAAATTTGGAAGCTCAATTAAAAAATCTCAAAAATATATCAGAAGAAACCATTGCGGAGTGTAAACAAGTGCTTGGTATTCCGGAAGAAACCATACCGACTCCGGAAATTGTCAAAAAAGCTTATCAAAGAAAAGCCCTTGAAACTCATCCGGATAGACATAACAAATCAACAGAATCCGAAATTGAATTTAAAAAAGTAAACGATGCAAATGAAAATTTTGGTATTTATTTCAAGCGCGAAGATTTAAACCAACAAATTAAACAACAACAAGAGTACTATGACAACATTAATAAGCAAATACAAAATGAACTAAAACAAATAAATGATATCTATGCTCAATATAGTTAATCAATATATTTCAACCAAATTCTTTTTATTGTATTATAATTATGCATAAAAGGGAGGGGTATTGTGTTTGATATCAGAGAAGAGTTTCATATGCTTTGCAAAAACGGTTGGTTAACAATAGATGAAGCTGAAAAATACTTGTGTGATGAAAACATTGTATCCTGTATAAATTCATGCACAAGTCCCCAAAAAGAAAATATTTTTAATGCATTAAAAACAGTTCCTTATAACAAAGTTAAAGTTGTTATACTGGGACAAGACCCATATCCAAATCCCGCGCACGCTCACGGGCTTGCTTTTTCCAGCAAAGACACGGTAACTCCGGAGTCACTTAAAAATATTTTTAAATCTATTGATTCTGTTTATAACAGTAATTTGTTTAAAAATGCATACAATGACCTTACTAATTGGGCAAAACAAGGTGTTTTACTGCTTAACACAAGTCTGACATACAGCAAAATTAACCTTACAACATCTGATAAAAAAGAAAGAGATAAAAAACAACAATCTTCTCAAAAAGAACATCTAAAAGTTTGGAAACCTTTTATTTTAAATATAATTAATAAAATCCTTCTGATTAATAACAGGCCTGTTGCTATGTTTCTTTGGGGAAATAGTGCGCATGAACTTGTTTTTAGGAATATTAAAGATAAAAATTTTATGCAAAACCTGCATTCAAGAAATGTCATAAAAGTTCCGAATTCTTCTGTTGTATTGTTTCAAGCGTCACATCCTTCACCGCTTTCGGTTAACAGAGGCGGAGATTTTCTAAGCGCTGTTCCTGTGCATTATAAAGAATGCGATAAAATTTTGGGTAATCAAAAAATTGTGTGGACAAATTTATAAACAAAATTTACTTTTTGCACATATATTTTGTCTGTATAAATGCAAAAAAGGATAAATATTAGATTATAAACAATATTTATCCTCTTTTATTTTTTATCACTTATTTTTATATAATACTTTCTTTTTGTTCTTCACGTTCTTGGTGTTTATCAATCATCTCCTGAAGTTTATCCGGCATGACCGTATTATCTGCTACAGAGTGTTTTTGCAGCCCTTTTTCCAATATTGTAACCTCTTTATTCTTCAGGTTTTCACTTGCTTCAACAATATCGCGATCGTGGTATATTTCAATTAAGTGAATACAGTTTTCAGAAGGAGCGGATATTTCTGCAACTCTTTCTTGAACTTTGTAGCTTGCCCAATCTTCCGGAATTTCATCATATGTTTTATAATATTTTCCCTCAGGAGCAAGTCGCTTATTAGCTTCGCTTTCAAGGATTTTTTGTACATATGGTTTTTGACTTTTAAATCTGCAAGGAATTACTATATCTGAACCTATAATTTCTTCAGGATCACGTTTTTCATATTTTTTAAACATATCCGCAACTAATTGTAAATGTCCGATTTCCATGTCTAAGAAGATTTCCCAATATTTTTTAATATCTTCATCTTCTTCGTCTTCATAACAAGTGTAATAATTGCAAACTTCAGTAAATTCATGCAGAAGAGCTTTTTCAAACATTGTTTCAGCCGGATCTATCAAGGATTCATACATTGTTACGTGTTCTTCTTCTACATCTTTAATTTCCGCATAAGTTTCACGTAATACATGGTCTGCATACATAAAACCGTGTTCTGCATAAAAGTTATGAGTTTGTTGTTCACCGGAAAGTAAAGTTAAAATATTTACTTTAGTTTGAGGCGAAGCTATTGTTTTATCATAATGATTACGCAATCTTAGTCCGTTACAATTATGATGATGCTGGGTAGGACGCCCTACGATTACATCTGTTTGCCCTTGAACAATATCGGATGGTTCTATACCTTCGCTCATATACGCAAATTGAGAATACCGGTATAAATGGTCAAAATCTTCCAACAAACCGAAGTTGAAAGTTTCTTTTACGTATTTATCCGGTTCATTTTGTGCAAGCCATGCAGTTAAATCAACAGCAACTTGTTCGTAACCTAGAGTCGTTTCCAAAACGCTTTGGTCAGCGGG
The DNA here is from genome assembly GCA_905236505.1 of Candidatus Gastranaerophilales bacterium. Classification (GTDB taxonomy): domain Bacteria; phylum Cyanobacteriota; class Vampirovibrionia; order Gastranaerophilales; family Gastranaerophilaceae; genus CAG-196. Next base: position 2,725 of record CAJOPY010000066.1, on the reverse strand, counting down.
AGTTAACCAATTGCAAGTCATTTGTTGTTGATTTTCTATTCTGCCCAATCTTGATATATTTGCTCTGTCTTCTTGGTCAATGTCCTGTACGTATCTGTTGAATTGATGTTTAAAACCCCACCCTTCAACTTCAATGCCGTTCATTAAGATTTGTCTTGTTCTAGTATAACAATCTACTTTTTGTTTTTTGTAAGGATTTGCAACAATTTGGTGCCAATTTCTGAGTTGTTTTTCTAAAGGCATTCCCTTTTCTTTTAACGGATTAAATGTCATAATCATTGTCCTTTCTTTTCTATAGTGAGCATTCAAAAACTTTTACAAAAACTGCAGGTCTTTGACAAAAACAAAATATTTTAAAAGAAAATATTTTCAAATGAGTTAATTAGGTTATTTTTTGAATAAATATTCATAAAAATGCCAATGAAAATATAAAAACCGGCTTTATAAAATAATTTATTTATAGTACATTTTTGATATGGAATTAAGTTTTTCAAACCCAAAAGACACATTAAAATTTTTAACTTCAGAAAATGTTTCATATACCGAACTTTCTGAATTATCAGAAAAAGCTCTTTTAAATATAACAGAACTTCATACAAATAAAGAGGGACGAAAATTTCAAGCGGTTACGCAATGTATTCTGGAATGTCTTAAAATTTTGCATAATTTTTCTTCTTCACAATGGATTTCTGAAACCAAACTTTTTTATGAACTTAAAGACAATGAGAAGCCTATAAATTTTACCAGAATAAACGCTAAAGGTGAAGCTTGTGAATATTCCGTTGTTAATTGCGATCAGGTTGATTTTGATAAACCGATAGAGTTTGCGGATGAATATAAAATAATTCCTAAACAAAAAAACAAAGAGGAAACAAAAAAAGAAGAAAGTAATGATTTTTTAAAAGTTTTAACTCTTCTTACAAACGGTGAAAATGTGTTTTTAACAGGATACGCAGGCACCGGAAAAAGCTATATTCTTAATAAACTAAAAGAAATATTAAAGAAAAAACTTACTATAACAAGCACAACAGGTATTGCTGCCGTAAATGTTAAAGGACAAACAATACATTCTTGGGCAGGTGTCGGATTATGCAAAAATCCTATTCACAAAGCAGTAGAAAAAATTCGTACGAGAACTTCTGCATACAAACAAATTATGAATTGCAAAATACTTGCAATAGACGAGATATCAATGCTTAATCCGGAAACCTTTGAATATATTGATTCAGTTTTAAGAGAAGTTAGAGAAGTAAATGAACCTTTTGGCGGAATTCAAGTACTTTTTATAGGAGATTTTTTCCAACTTCCGCCTGTAGATAAAGAACGTGAAGATGTTACGTTTTCAATAACATATGAAAATCAAGATAAAAATTCGCAAAGGAAATATTGTTTTGATTCTCCGCTTTGGAGTGAATTTCATTTAAAGAATGTTGTTTTAAAGAAAAATTTTCGTCAAAGTGAGGAGAAGTTCATAAATGCGCTTTCTCATATGCGGACAAACAAATTAAACTCTGATGATATAGAATTATTAAAATCAAGAGAAACACACTCTGATACATTTGAAACAAATATACTTCACATATTTTCAACAAATGAAGAGGCAAATCGCTATAATTTGACAAAATTTAACATGATTGATGAACCTCCACGCATTTATACAGCGCAAGACGCCGTTTATAGAGGCGGAAAACCTGTATATTCCGGATTTAGTGAAAATGAAAAATATATATTAAATATTTTCGGAAAAAATTGCCGCGCAGAAAAGGAAATCGCGCTAAAAAAAGGTGCAAGAGCAATGCTTTTGTTGAATATGGATTTTAATAGGGGACTCATAAACGGCTCTTGCGGGACAATTTTAGAATGTGATGAAGATACGATAACTATTAAATTTGATAACGGTATTATTTCTCCTGTTGCAAAAAACAAATTTGAATATTTTTACCACGATAAGTTAATAGCAGAGCGGACACAGTTTCCTTTAAGACTTGCTTATGGAATAACAATCCACAAATCACAAGGAATGACATTAGAAAAACTTGTTGTAGATTGCTCAAAGATTTTTGAGCGAGGTCAGGCATATGTGGCAATGAGCCGTGTAAAAACAATTTCCGGACTTTATTTAAAATCATTCACTGCGGATAAAGTAATGGTAGATGAAAGAGTGTCGGATTTTTATAATGAACTGAAAGAAGTAGGTGAAGTTGAACCAATCGCTCAATTACAAATAGAGTATGAAGAAGAAAAAGACACTCTAAATAAAGAAGAGATAAAAACGATAATAAAAGATTTTGTGTCAGAATTTGAAGGCTTGTATGGAAAAAGCGGAATAGCAAAAGTTCTTGCCGGAAGTAAAAGCATAAAAAGTAACGGCTATAATGACGGTGTTATGTCATCAAGATATTTAGGCATATTGAATGGAATAAGCCAAAAGAAAATAACGGAAATTATAGATGAAATGGTAGAAGAAAAAATTTTTATACCGCAACATATAAATTTTGGCAGACCGGTTTTATGCATGAATAAAAAATAGTAATGTTTTGTGTGTTCCTTTTAAATAGAAATTAGGATAAAAAAAATAAAACAAAATAAAAATTTGAGATTTTTACAAGTTTATGATAATATGAACACATACGCAGATGGAGACATGGCCGAGTAGGCTGAAGGCGGCACCCTGCTAAGGTGTTATAGGGGGTAACCTCTATCCTGGGTTCGAATCCCAGTGTCT
>CAJOPY010000065.1 GCA_905236505.1 Candidatus Gastranaerophilales bacterium | reverse complement strand
CAAGAGTTTCTTTCGCACTTTCTTTGCGGTCAAAGAAAGTGCATTCTTCTTAAATGTAAAAATGCAAATGAAAAAAAGAATTTAAGCAAAGAACAATTAAACGGTGCGGTACACCGCACCCTACTTTCTTTGACCGCAAAGAAAGTGTATAGAAAAAAATAGATTTTGAAGTTTAAAACAGTCCACCCGTCACATTAACCCTCCCTCTTGAGGGCAGGAGTAATGTTTTATAGTTTATTCTTTACTAATCACTATTATATTAATCGCTTGCCAACTTTATTACAATTTTCCATTTCATGATATAATTAACCATATAAACAAGGAGTATGTATGGAAAGATTTATCGGTTTAATAGGTATTGCAGTAATATTTTTAATTACTTACGCAATGTCAAATAACAGAAAAGCTATTAACTATAAAACCGTATGCACCGGCTTTATTCTTCAAATATTGCTCGCTGTTTTCATTTTTAAAGTACCTTTAGGAGAAAAAATATTTCTTTTAATCGGTGAATTTATAAGAAAAATATTAGAGTTTGCATATGAAGGCGGTACGTTTGTATTTGGTCCGCTGTTAAATAACATAAAATTATCTGAACTTTTTGGCAAAAGCAGCAGTATATTTACTCTGCAACTTATATGTTCTAGCATATTTATGATGGTTTTAGTAAACATACTCTATTATTACGGTATAATGCAGAGAATTGTTGCAGTACTTGGCAAGGCTATGAACAAAATAATGAAGGTTTCCGGTGCCGAAGCTCTTTCTAACGTAGCAAGCGTATTTGTCGGTCAAATAGTTGCACAGATTATGATAAAACCGTATTTGGAAAAATTGACGCGCTCAGAATTATTGGCGTCTATGGCAGGCAGCATGGCTTGCATGTCAGGTGCTATAATGCCTATTTACATAGGTATGGGAATTCCTGCTCAATACATTTTAGCATCCTCTGTCATGGCGGCTCCCGGTGCCATGATTTTAGCTAAAATTATTTATCCGGAAACCGGTGAACCGGAAACTCGTGATAATATAAAAATATCTAAAAGAAGAACTTATGCAAATATCTTTGAATCTATTTCCAGCGGCGCAAGTGACGGTATGAAAGTTGCAATAAATGTGACAGCAATGATTTTAGCACTTGTTGCTCTAGTTGCCTTTATTGATTGGACGCTCGGATTATTAGGTTTATTTATTTATAATTATATTCCGTTTTGCTCCGGCCTGCATTTCTTGAATAACCTATCTTTGAGTTATATACTCGGAAAAATATTCATGTGGTTTGCTTTAATACTGGGCGTTCCTTTTAAAGATGCATCCGTTGTCGGCTCATTGATGGGAACTAAAATTGTACTAAACGAAATGGTTGCGTATATTAACTTATCAGCTATTTCTCAATCATTACAAGTTAAAAGCTTCATGATAGCATCGTTTGCACTCTGCAGTTTCGGCAATTTCGGTTCCATTGCAATACAAATCGGCGGTATTGGTGAACTTGCCCCTAACCAAAGAAAAAACCTTGCAAGATTAGGCTTAAGAGCACTTATATGCGGAACTTTAAGCTGTTATTTATCTGCAGCTATTGTCGGGATTCTTATTTAATAACCATTCCTCTTCCATATAAGAATTCAAATCCGTTATCCTTGCTATTTTATCAGCTAAAATTCTGAATAAACTAATATAGCGATTTCTTTCCTCGCTTAGTTTTAACGGATTTTTTAACTCTTTATAAGCATAATTTTCTCTATATTCACAAGATTCTTTTGCTATATCTACCAGAGCACGAATATCATCTAACTCATTAAACGCCGATTTATTGTATGCCAAAAAATTCGGATTGCAGTCATTACACATATTTCTACCTCCAACTTATATTAACTTAATTCCATACAATTTTAGTATAGTACTTAAAAAATAAATTTCGTTAATATATTTTCCAAAGGCATGCTACTTATAAGCAATAAATGCATTTAAATACAAAACAAGTTCATTAAAATCTATATTTTTTCCTGTATTTAATCGATTTTTTAAATATTCATCTATTGTATTTAATATCTCTATAAATATTGACTCTGAAATAGCTCCGGATTCATAGTCCTCATATACACTTAATATATACGCATATGTATCCTCACCGTTATGACGCTTAATATTAATAAATGCTCTTCTGATTTCATCATTATCAAAGTTAATATTAATCATATTTGAATATAAAACTGCTGACTTTCTGATTTTCTTTATTAATACATTTTTGGGTACATATTGAGTCATTGTTTCATAATAATTCTCAAAATTTTCATACAAACGCTCTTCATTAAATGTTTTAAAATTAAATTTTGTTATAAAAAAATCTTTTAAAAATGATATATCATCACCTTTTTCTATAAAACAATCTGTCTTTATATCCTCCCACTCT
>CAJOPY010000064.1 GCA_905236505.1 Candidatus Gastranaerophilales bacterium | reverse complement strand
GAACTCACGTTCTTTTAAGCAAAAGTCCTCCAGCCTCCGCTCACTCGCGCTGCCAACATCTAAATTTCAAAGACCTTAGACTCAATTCCCTTCATCTTTAAAAAACTGTTTTAAATACTGTCCTGTGTATGATTTAGGGTTTTTAGAAACTTCTTTAGGGGTTCCGCATACAACAACTTCACCTCCAGCGTCACCGCCTTCAGGGCCCAAATCTATAATGTAATCAGCTACTTTTATTAGATCAAGATTGTGTTCTATAATAAGAATTGTATTTCCGTTGTCAGCGAGTTGTTGTATTATTTTAATCAATTTATCCAAATCATACCAATGAAGTCCTACAGAAGGTTCATCAAGCAGATAAAGAGTTTTGCCGGTTGCACGTTTATTAAGTTCTGATGCAAGTTTTATTCTTTGAGCTTCGCCACCAGAGAGGGTAGTAGCACTTTGTCCGAGTTTAATATAATCTAATCCTACATCATTTAGTGTTTTTAGTTTGTTTGCAATTTGCGGAATATTTTCAAAAAATTCATACGCTTCTTTTACGCTCATGTCTAAAACATCAGATATAGTTTTTCCTTTATATTTAACTTCCAATGTTTCGTTATTGTATCGTTTCCCTTTGCAAACATCGCATTTTACGTACACGTCAGATAAAAAATTCATTTCTATTTTAAGAACTCCGTCCCCTTGACAAGCTTCGCATCTTCCGCCCTTAACGTTAAAACTAAATCTTCCGGGTTTATATCCTCTCATTTTTGCTTCATTTGTTTTTGCAAAAAGTTCTCTAATCGGCGTAAAAACATCTGTATAAGTTGCAGGATTAGAACGCGGAGTTCTGCCAATAGGGGATTGGTCAATATCAATAATTTTATCCAAGTTTTCAAATCCTAAAATTTCATCAACTCCTTGCGGTTTTGGCTTGTTTTTACGAAGTTTATGAACGGCATATTCATAAATTAAATCTTGCATTAGAGTTGATTTTCCCGAACCGGAAACCCCCGTAAGGACAACTATTTTTCCGAGCGGAATATCTAAATCTATATTTTTTAGATTATTTCTGAATGCATTTCTTATTTGTAAATAATTGCCGTTACCTTCTCTTGTTTTTGCCGGAATAGGAATATTCCATTCTCCGCTTAGGTATTTTCCGGTAATAGAGTTTTCACAAGATATAATATCATTTACTTCTCCTTGTGCAATAATTTTTCCGCCGTTTAAACCTGCTTTGGGTCCTATATCAACTATATAATCAGCATTTCTTATTGTATCTTCATCGTGTTCAACAACAATAAGTGAATTTCCCATATTTCGCAGTTTCATTAATGTTTTAATGAGTCTGTCATTATCTCTTTGGTGTAAACCAATGGAAGGTTCGTCTAAAACATACAATACACCGGAAAGACCGCTGCCTATTTGAGTTGCGAGTCTAATTCTTTGTGCTTCACCACCGGAGAGAGTGCCGGATGTTCTTGATAAATTAAGATAATTAAGTCCGACATCGCATAAAAATTTTAGTCTTGCGCGAAGTTCATCTATTATTTGTTTTCCGATTTTTAGTTGAAAATCAGTTAATGTTACATATAAATCAGTAACAAATTCCAATTCTTTATCCACAGACATTGTGCAAAATTCGTGAATATTTAATCCGTTGATTTTCACTGCTAAAGGAAAAGGTTTAAGCCTTGAACCGTTGCATGCTTCGCAAGGAGTTGTAACCATATATTTTTCTATTTCAGTTTTCCAATATTCGCTTTCAATATTATAATGTTTCATTAAAAACGGAATTACACCGATAAATTTCTGCAAAGTATTTCGGTATCTGTGAGAGCCGAATTCTCTTATTCTCATTGGAATTCTTTCATCGGAACCGTATAGTAAAATATCTTGGTGTTCTTTAGGCATATCGCTGAACGGGATGTCGTAATCCATATTATATGCAAGTTTTACTGCTGATAAAACGTCATCATAATATGAAGTTGCCGATTTGCTCCAAGGATATATTGCTCCGTCGTTTATTGTTTTTGTTTTGTCAGGGACAACCAAATCCGGGTCAATTCTGAAATCAACTCCCAATCCTCCGCATTTTTCACAAGCTCCGTATGGTGCATTAAAAGAAAATATTCTGGGAGTTAGCTCTTCAAAACTCAAATTACAATCAGGACAAGCAAGTTTTTCGCTGTATACAACTTCTTCTCCTCCGACAATATCAATATTTGTCACACCGTCTGCTTTTTTTAATGCTATTTGAACAGAATCCGCAATTCTTGATTTTGCTTCCGGTTTTACGATTATGCGGTCTATTACAACAGAAATTGTATGAGCTTTTGTTTTAGCGAGTTTTATTTCATCTTCATCAAGATTGTATATTTCACCGTCAACCTTTACTCTTACAAAACCTTCTTGTCTTAATTCTTCAAATAAAGATTGAAATTCACCTTTTTTGCCTTTTGCAATAGGTGCAAGTATTTGTATTTTTGTTCCCTCAGATAAATTAAGTATACTGTTTACAATCTCATCAATTGTTTGAGGTTTAATCGGTTTGCCGCATTTGGGACAAAACGGTGTACCGATTCTTGCAAATAAAAGTCTTAAATAGTCGTATATTTCAGTAACAGTTCCGACAGTTGAGCGTGGGTTGTTGCTTGTTGATTTTTGGTCTATAGAAATAGCCGGTGTAAGCCCGTCAATATAATCAACATCTGGCTTATCCATTTGTCCGAGAAATTGACGTGCATATGTAGAAAGGCTTTCTATATACCTCCTTTGTCCTTCTGCAAAAATTGTATCAAAAGCAAGTGAACTTTTTCCTGAACCTGAAACTCCCGTAAATACAACTAATTTATTTTTTGGGATTTCAAGTGATACATTTTTAAGATTATGTTCCCTCGCTCCTTTTATGGTAATTTTTTCTATCATAACAGTATTATATCATTAATGAAAAATTTTATTTAAAACTTTTTGTTTTTGTTTTAAAATACAGTTAGTATAGCCGAGATAGGGAAGATGGTAATGAAGTATTCCGAATATTCAGTTGTAATAGTGGGCAGCGGAGCTGCAGGTTTGTATTCCGCACTAAAGATATCTCAACAGATAGAGCTTCCGGACGGAGTATTAATAATTACAAAGGATAAGCTTGGAGAAAGTAATTCCAGATATGCTCAAGGCGGAATTGTCGGTGTAATTCATCAAAATCCTGAAGATAAAGTTTCATTACACGTTCAAGATACTATAAAAGCCGGTGCAGGATTAAGTGAAGAAAAAGTAACAGAATATATATCTGCAGCATCTGATGAAGTATTGAACGATTTAATAAATAATGGTGTTAATTTTGACAGAAATGAAAACGGAGAACTTACATTTACTCTGGAAGCAGCTCACAGTATGCGCAGAATATTGCATTCAGGCGGAGATGCGACCGGTAAAGGTATAACAGATGCTTTATCTGCGGCTGTATTAAAAGATAAGAATATAACTGTTTCAGAACATTCTTTAGCAGTTGAAATCTTGGTTAATTCATCTAAGGAATGTAAAGGAGTTATTGTATTTAACGAGTTGACGGGAGAACACGAAATCGTTTATACATCGGCTCTTGTCCTTGCAACCGGTGGAGTTGGTCAAGTTTATAAGTACACTACAAATCCTGACGGTGCAACGGGTGACGGAATAGCATTAGCTTATGAAGCCGGCGCTATTATACAAGATATGGAATTTATACAATTTCACCCTACAGCACTGGCAATAAGTCCGGATAGTAAAAACAGATTTTTGATATCGGAATCTGTACGCGGCGAAGGAGCAAAGCTTATAAATAAAAATGGTGAAGAATTCATGTCACGTTATAGTGATAAAAGAGAGCTTGCTCCGCGTGACATCGTAACAAGGGCAATATATTCAGAGATGGGGAAAGAACATTCTTCGAATGTATTTTTAAATGCATCTGTAATAGATCATGTAAAGCTGCTAAATAGATTTCCGACTATTAACGGAAGGTGTAAAGAAAATGGAATTAATATTTTGGATACACCGATTCCGGTAGCTCCTGCAGCTCATTATACGATGGGCGGAATAAAAGCAGGAATTGACGGAAAAACAAATATCAGCGGTTTGTATGCAATAGGAGAAGTTGCATCAACAGGTTTACATGGAGCAAACAGACTTGCAAGTAATTCTCTTTTAGAATGCGTTGTTTGTGCGTACGAACTGGCAGATTATCTTTCTTTTGCCAATCTTGAAACCCCAAAGAAAATTGATGAAGGCATTCGCAAGATGATAGATGTATATTCACGCTCAATAAGCGGTAAGGAGTATGATTATAATGCACTAAAAACACATTTAAAAGAAGTTATGTGGAATAATGTCGGAATAATAAGGACTGAAAAATCTTTGCTGACAGCAAAAAAAGAACTTGAAAAACTCAAAAAAGAGTTTAAACGAAGAAGAAAATGTATGAATTTAGGAGAGTACGAATATCGTAATATGTTGTCTGTTGCTTCGCTGATAATAGAGGGAGCACTTTCCAGAAAAGAGTCCAGAGGTGCTCATTGCAGAAGTGATTACACGCAAACAGATCCTATAGCAAAGCATACCTACACTGATAGGACAAATAAGAAGGGGTTTAGTTATGTTAAATAAATTTTTTATAGAAGATCATGTAAAAAAAGCATTACAGGAAGATATAGGATTTGGAGATGTAACCACCGATTATTTAACAACGGAAGATGATTTTATGTCTTGTTTTCTAAATACGCGAAGTGACGGAATTTTGTCCGGCAGAGAAGTTTTTGAAACAGTTTTTAAAATATTATCTGATAAAATTGATGTAAAATTTTATTTTAAAGATGGAGATATTATTAAAAAAGGTGACCAAATAGCTGAAATAAACGGCCCGGCTCGCTATATTTTAATGGGAGAACGAACTGCATTAAACTATATACAAAGAATGAGCGGAATTGCAACAGAAACTAATAAATATCAAAAAGCAATAGGAGATTTGAAAGCAAAAATAGCTGATACAAGAAAGACAACTCCTTGTTTTCGTGCGTTTGAAAAATATTCGGTAAAAGTAGGCGGTGGAGCGTTACACAGGTTTAATCTTTCTGATTGTGCAATGATAAAAGATAATCATATAAAATTTTCAGGCAGTTTAACAAATGCGGTTACAAGATTAAAACAAAATTTATCTCATGCTCATAAAATAGAAGCGGAATGTGATACAAAAGAGCAGGTTATTGAGGCACTGGCTTGCGGAGTAGATATAATAATGCTTGATAACATGTCTTTATTACAAATGAAAGAGTGTGTGGACATTATAAATGGCAGAGCTATAACTGAAGCAAGCGGAAATGTCACATTGGATACGGTTCGTAAGATTGCTGAAACCGGTGTTGATATAATATCTTCAAGTGCAATAGTTGCAAAAGCTCCAACACTTGATTTGGGACTCGATATGTAGTTTGTAATAATACGGAGCTTATAATAATTGACTTTACCCCCTGTCCATATCATAATAGTAAAGGTTATAAAAAATTCAAAAAGCAGATAAAAAACAAATGAATTTTGAATTTTCAGTGGCTAAATTTTTGAGATGGGCAGAATATGACTTCATTAGCGGAAAAAATAAAAATACTTAAAAAAGAAAAAAATGCCGTAATTTTGGCACATTGTTATCAAAATATAGAGATAGATGAAGTTGCTGATTTTGTAGGTGATTCACTTTATTTAAGCCAAAAAGCCAAAGATACAAATGCAGATATTATAGTATTCGCAGGGGTGTCTTTTATGGCTGAAACAGCGAAACTGCTTTCTCCAAATAAAAAAGTTTTACTTCCGAGAATTGAATCCGGTTGTTTTATGGCAGATATGATAAATCCTGAATTGCTTCGTGAATTTAAATCTGAGCATCCCAATATTCCCGCTGTTTGTTATGTAAATTCTACAGCAGCAGTAAAAGCTGAGTGTGATGTATGTTGTACAAGTTCTAATGCGGTTAATGTTGTAAAAAATCTTTGCAGAGCAGAAAATTCATTAAACGAAGTTTTATTTTTGCCGGATACATATTTAGGGAAATGGGTAGAAGGGCAGTTGGGCGGTGAAGTAAAGGTAACTACCTTTAACGGATTTTGTCCGACGCACTTAAGACTGAGAGCGGAAGATGTAGAAAAATCAAGAGAAGAACACCCAAACTCTAAAATATTAGCGCATCCGGAATGCCATCAGACCGTAACGGCTCTTGCAGATTTTGTCGGAAGCACAAAAGATATAATGAATTATGTAAAAGACACCGATTTTAAAGAATATACAATTGCAACAGAAAAAGGTGTATATGACAGATTAAAAAGAGATTATAAAGATAAAACTTTTTATCTTCTGAAGGACACACTTGTTTGTCAAAATATGAAATGGAATACATTAGACGATATATATAACTCTCTTTTAAGAGAAGAGCATGAAATAATATTAGATAAATCAACCTCACAAAAAGCGATGGCTTGTATAAATAAAATGTTTGAAATAACAGCAGTTCGTGTGTAAAAATTCCTAATATTTATTCCTTTGCAAATTCTTCAGCAGGCTTCCGCAACACTTCTTGCGATCGTAAACCAAACCCCTGATCTTGCTCTGCAGCTTCTTGGAGGTATAAGACAATAGTAATGGTGCGTATAAACGCACACGATGTTACTAAAACTGTCATTGCGAGTCTGATTAAGGCGAAGCAATCCGGCTTATATATAACTATTTTCTTTTAGTCATTTTACAGCATGATTTGATTATTATTCTGTCGGGTTGGAAAGTAAAAAACAAAATTCGTACTTTCATTTGCTCTTCCAACCACGACCTACGACTTGAGAGAAAGCGCTTTTCCCTCCCTCAAGAGGGATGGCTAGGGTGGGTGAGCGGTTTTATCAGCCTGTAGCCTGTAGGCTGGGTTGGAAAAACAATGTGCATTTCCGGCTATGTATGGACGTGTTTCAAGCCAACAATCACTCTTTTCCGGCTGAACAATAGAATTGTTTAGTGAATACAGTTTCGCTCCAAGAGTTTCTTGCACTTTCTTTGCGGTCAAAAAACTTATGGAAAAAGAAAAATTAATTTAAAAATTTAAAAAGACAAAAACTTTAAATTTAACCGTTCACTCTCTCCAACTCTCCCTCCGGAGGGAGAGAGCCCACCAAATTTAACTCATTATTTAGTAAAAATTTCTTTTTATTCTTTAAAAAAAAATATTACAAATTGTAAATTATTGTTAAAAAGCGGTCAATTTCCGAATAAAGAAATACTTTATATATATATAAAGAATTGGAAAGAGGATACGTATATGAAAAATTTTAAGAAAAAAGTTTCAGCATTAGTTCTTACGACAGTGTTTGCAACTATGCAAGTGTCAGCAATTGACACAGGTCTTGGCGCAGGAAATGGCGGTGCGGTAATTAATAACACAGCCGGTGGTTTTGCCGGCATGGAAAAAGGTGTTAATTCCGCAACATTAAAGTTTAATGGTGACACTCACGTAAATTGGAATACGTTGAATGTTAACAGTAATGAAACATTAAACTTCAATGCAGTAGACGGAGCAACCGGAGTAAATGTATTAAATACGGTTAATCAAGGTATGACAAACATTTACGGTCAGATAAATGCAAATAATGGTATTGCAAAACTTATAATATCAAATCCAAATGGTGTATTTTTTAACGGAGCAAAATTTACTGCAGCAGGTGATGCTCTGATTACAACTCAAGCTTTGGGAGCAAATTTTGTTAACGGAAAAATGGAGCTTGGCTCTTTAGGACAACCTATCACAGCAGCTGTAAGCATACAAAACTCTGATTTTTCAGTAGGCGGAGATTTAAGTTTCGTAGGTGACACAATTGATGCATTAAAATCAGCATTTAATACAAAAAATGCTGAAGGAAATGTTAAATTTACAACAACAAACGGACAAGATTATACAGTAACATCTACAGGCTGCTGCAGTACAGAAAAAACTCCTGTAAAGGCTTTAACATTAGATGCAATAAGTGTTGACGGAAATGTATACATTGTAACAAACAAAGGCAAAGTTTCAGTTCAAAACGGCGGAACAATCAACGGAAACTTGAACGGTGAATTTAACGGCAATGCACACATTAATCAATCAACAGACGGCGCAAGATTAAAAGTTTCAAAAGATGTAAACTTAACCGGTCATGGTGAACAACTGGTTCTTCGTCATACAGACGTTAAAGGAAACGTAAATATGACAAATGATAAAGGATATGTTGATATGGGAAGCGTTACTGTTAAAGGTGATGCAACTCTAACAACACAAAATTTTGATGATATTACAAACCAAAAATTCAACCATTATGTTCACGTAGTAGGTCAAAATGAAGTAGACGGAAACTTGACAATTGATTCTGCTCAAAACATTCACATAGGCGGTTATAAAATGGATTCTGAAAATCCGAAAATTTCAAACGGTGACGGAACATTCTTCTATAACGGAAAACTAATAAAAGATGCTTACTTAAAGGTAGGCGGAAATTTAGACGCTAAAACAAACGGCGGTCACATAATGACAACAGCTAACACAACCGCAAAAAATATTAATTACGAAGCTAAATCTGCAGTAGGCGGAAATAGAGTATACGGCGGTAATATTTTATCAGACGGTGAATCTGTATTAACAGCAGAAACATATCAATTCAAAGCAGACGGATATATCGGCGGTTTAAAACAAGTTGACGGCGGGATGAGCGTTGACAATCAAGTCATAAACCTAATGGAAGCATACACACCTATTCCTGCTGATATTGAAACTCACGACTATTTAACAGTTGCAGGCGGAACAATTACAAAAATTGAAACACCAAAAGTTTCTCCAAAAGGAAATGATGTTCAAGTTTACATAAAATCAAACGGTGATGTAGTTCTTACAGGTGCAAATGCAGGTGATATAAATATGACAGCACCAAAAAGCAAAATAACTATAACTGGCGATGTTCACGCAAAAGAAATTAACGTAGGACCTGAAACAGATTATTTGAAACTTGATTTTCCGGAAAGAGATTTTACAACAAACTATACAAATATCAGAGATGAAAAAATTGTAACAATCAGACCTGATGAAGAAATTACATACGAATTAACAGATGAATTAACAAACGGATATAACTCTCCTACATTAGTTCCTGGTGAAGAAACAACATACTTAATCGGACCTGATAAACAACCTGGTCCTGAACCTGATCCTCAACCCGGCCCTGAACCCGGTCCTCAACCTGGCCCTGAACCACAACCGCAACCGGATCCTGAACCACAACCGCAACCGGGTCCACAAAGAATAGACGATAACGAAAACGCTAAATTATTACATAACTCTTGGGCACCGGCAGACGTAACGGCACCGCAAGCAAGTACACCGGTAGCATTCGCAGCAGACTTAGATGACGACGATGAAGCTGCAGCAGTCCGCAAAAACGTAGACGGATCGGTAACCGTAGTCAGAGCGTTCCCAATGGGTCAATAAAAGAATAAAAGAATAAAAGCATATTGCAATCGCAGATGTAAGATGGTTTAAAAAATCGGAGGTGAAAAATCACCTCCGGTTTTTACAATATAAAAATAACTAGCAAAAAATATTTTTACAGGTTTTATACGATTATGAATATATTACCTGTAAGTTGTTTATTAAATATAAATAAAAATCCAAATATAAATAAAACTGCAAATTCAAACAATGTTTTATCAAATTATACGGTATCAAAACCGATGCAAGCTGATACAGTTTCCTTTGGGCGAACGGCAAAAAATGCAAAAATTCTTCGCAGTTGGTTTAAGTATGGAATGATTGATATTCATACCGGACAACAGTTAATAGATCCGGAATTATTTGAATATTATAAACAAACAAGGCTTTTTAATCGTTCAATAAAAAATATTGTAAAAGAGATTAAACCGTTGCAGGAATGTTTGCATACAACAGAAAGTGAAGTTTTTTATTTGTTAGATGAATGTTCAAAAAAATATCCGCAAATAAAGTTATCAGACGCAATGCAATTACTTTCAATACAAGCTCTGCACAAACTTTTAAAGGTTCAGGAGCCGATTTTTAAAGAACTGGAAAATGAGGCGCGTGAATTGCCTCCCTCGCAGCTGCAAGCGTTTAATGAATTGTTATCAAGGACAAGGGCTCAACTTTCAAATAAGCCAATTTTATACAGATTTAGTAAAAAAGATTTTTTCTATAAATTAGGTAAGATTTCTCAAAAAATAGAAAAAGGCGGAAATAAGGAAGAAATAAAATCAATGCGTCATATACGTGATATGGTGCAAAAAATTCCTTATACTCCTTCCGGCAGAAATTTTAATAATAAAGACATAAATATAAGTGAAAATGTTCGCAGGAGGCAAGCATCATTATTTAGAGATATAAGCAGTTATTTTTATCGTTCAGCTTTATGTGATAACAAAGAATTGGAATTTTTAATGTCAATGATAAAACAAGAGTTATTTGATATTCCGGTAAAGGTTCCTTTCAGTCGTAAAGCTTTTTTACATGATTTAGATAATATTTTATGTACTCTAAAAAATAAAAAATATGCACATAGACTTGCAAAAATAGCTAAACAACTTCCGACATCTCAAGAAGAATCTGCAGCTTTCATAGTAAAACATTCAAGAAGTTCCTCTGAGGATATTGGTCACAGTTTGTTAGTAGGACAAGTTGGTGTAATAGATCATATAGAAGCTTTTTCCGCAGGAGGAGAAGATGCGGTTGAAAATTATGCATTTACTTCGGTCGGTTTTAATTCGTTAAGAAGTAATATGCCAATGAAAAAATGGTTAGATGTGAACCCCCAAACATATATCGGTGCCCAGATGTCGGTTAACAGAATTGTTGATCTTGTAAATGAAGGAAAAATAAGAAACTCCGGTTATGCTAAACATTATATAGAGTCATTTGCAAAAAAGATGCGTCAGAATTCTCCGTCAGAAGAACCTTTAATTATTGATACGTCAGGTATTTTTGTTAGTCAAAAAGAATTAAATCCATTTTAATATCATTTTCTGCGGGGTAAATAGTTTCAGTAATTAATTCTTTAGGAATACAAGAAATTTTAATCCCTTTGTAGTCTGCTAAAAATCTGTCATAAAAACCTCCGCCATATCCTAAACGGTAATTATTTTTGTCGCACATAAGAGCCGGAACGACAATCAGATCAATTTTATTTTTATCACAAGCTTCGCAAACCGGTTCTTTTGTGTGAAAACAAGAATCGCTAAGTTCATCATTTATATTATATGAACAACATTCCAAATTATTACCTTTTATGCGAGGCAAATAAAATTTTTTGTTTTTGTCTTTTATTAGCGGTATAAGGTTAACTTCATTTTTAATCGGATAAAAAAGCATTATATTTTTTGAATTTATGTATTCATTTGTTTTAATAAGTTTTTCTCTTAATATTTTGCTTTTTGCTTCCATATTAAGTTCATTTCGTTTTTCTTTAGCAAATTTTCGCAAAAATTCTTTCATATAACACCATATTAAACGATTGCGCCATGAGAAGCATCGCTTACTGTTTTAGCGTATTTACCCAAAAAGCCTTTTTCTTTAATAACAAACGGTTTTAAATTTTTCTTTCTTTCACAAAGAGTTTCTTCATCAACCATTAAATTCAAAGAACGATTATTTATATCTATTTTAATTTTGTCTCCGTCTTGAATAAGGGCAATTACTCCGCCGTCTGCAGCCTCCGGACAAATATGTCCAACGCAAATTCCTCTGGTTCCTCCGGAAAATCTTCCGTCTGTAATCAATGCTGCTTTAGTTCCTAACCCTTTGCCGACTAAAAGGGAGGTCGGAGCAAGCATTTCTCTCATTCCGGGCCCGCCTTTGGGACCTTCGTATCTTATTACTATAACATCTCCGGCTTTTATTTTATCTTTTTCCAGAGCTTCCATTGCTTCTTCTTCGGAATTAAATGTTTTTGCAGTACCTTCAAATACATAACAACTTTCATCAACCGCAGAAATTTTTATTACGGAACCGTTCGGTGCTATATTACCGTATAGTATTCCCAATCCCGGTTTAGTGGTGAAAGGCTCTTTATAATCGTGAATTACGGATTTATCGCAGTATGCATTCTTAACCAATTTACTTGATTTTATTAAACTTACGCCTTCACAATCTTTGTATTCGGGTATGCTTTTAAGCATTTCTTTTATAACGGCGCTAACCCCGCCTGCTCTGTGAAATTGTGTCATTGTAATATTATTTGAAGGCTCCAATTTCACAAATTGGTGAATTTTATATGAAAGCTCTTCAAAATCTTTTAAAGTAATTATATCTTTGCTGTAATTATTTTCGTTTTCATATAAATTTTCTTTCAAAGCATTAGCTACGGCTAAAATATGTAAAAAAGAATTTGTTGATCCGCCCATTCCCAAGTCTGCAATAATTGCATTTCTGAGAGTATCTCTGTTTATGAT
>CAJOPY010000063.1 GCA_905236505.1 Candidatus Gastranaerophilales bacterium | reverse complement strand
TTGGAATTGATTATGTTAAACTTTCTAAAACAAGAGTTTTAACAGTATTTACGGCAAATCAGGCATTTTTAATGCTTATGGATTACAGAACAAAACAATTAAAACAGAGTGGGAAATTTAAAAACCATCCAAGATTTATGATAAAAACCACAGCTTCGGCTCTTTCTTGGGATCAATGGGCTAAATCTCACGGAATAAAAGTAGTAAATGTTCCGGTTGGTTTTAAAGAAATTGCTAATATAATGAAAAAAACAGAGCTTCAAATAAAAAATAATCCTGATAAAGATGTTATTGTGGAAGATGTTTTCGGAAATTCCGTTAACTTGGGTGTTCAACCGCGATTAATATTCGGAGGCGAAGAATCCGGCGGAATGATAATGGGCTCTGAAGATATGATTGAGTCTTTGGCCGGAAGAAAAGCGATTGCAATGCGTGAAAAAAGTGCAACTGAAGCTATTATTGTTGCTTCTTCGCTTGCAGCTAAGCTTGAAGACGAAAACAAAACATTGTCCGAATATTTGACTGAAATATATGAAGAAAATAATATTACAGCAAAATACGATGTCCGCGAAGATATATCATATTATAATGAATCAGAGCCGGATATTGAAAAATTAAAACAAGCAAAAAAAGATGGTGAACTTAAAAGGACAAAAAATGACTTATTTTACTTATCTCTTGCTATCGGAATAAAAGAAAATATTATTAATATTTCTGACGTTAAAACTATTTTAAATAATGCATTTAGTGAACTTAATTTTGATAATTTGTCAGATGTAAAATTTGTCGGTGACGGTACATATTTAAAATTTAGTGATAAGTATGTAGAAATTCGTCCTTCAGGAACTGATGCAAAAACAAAAGCTTATGCCGGAGGAGAAAATTTACAAAATATAGCAGATTTTGCTAATATTTTGGGCAATTACTCCGGAGAAAGGACAGAACTACATAAAAAATACATTACGGAAGAATTTTACGAAAATTCAAAAGAAACTGCTTTAAACTATTACTTACAATTTGTAGAAAAGGATGCAAATAACGAGCAATTTGTAATTCCGGAATACAAATTTTAAACGCAAAGCGATGTTAAAATTGAAAAATTACTGGTATAATCTGAATGATAAAATAAGATTTTTTGTCGTAGGCTGCATTAATGCATTTATTGCGTATGTATTTTATACGATATTTTGTATTATATTGGGAAAAAATTGGTATCAAATATCACTTGCAATGTCTTGGATTATCAGTTCTTTTATCTCTTTTTACACACAAAGAACATTCGTGTTCAAAGGAAAAGGAATTTGGTATAAAGAATATCTAAAGTGTTGCACAACTTGGTTTTTCAGTTACGTAATAAATGCTGTTTTATTGGAGTTTTTTGTCCGAATTTTAGGTGTTAATATATTTGTATCACAAATATTTTCAAATCTTTCTGCTGCAATATTTACATATATTGTTTTTAAAATAATTGTTTTCAAACCGGAAAAATAAATTTAGTAATTTTGAAAGACTTGGATAAACAAGAAAGTAATATTTTACAAATTCAGATTTTTGTTTTTGTTAAAATTTGTTACAATTTTATAAAACAAATGTAATTTTATTAAAGTTTTCGGAACTTTGTGCCGTTATATATATTAGGAAATAAAATTTCATACTTTTAAAGGGTTGAAATTAGAAATAACATGGTATATAATGATATATATATTATATATTATTGTATATCATAAAACAAAAAGGATTTTGTAACATGACTATTTCATTTAGCGGCTTGGTTTCAGGCTTGGACACATCTTCATGGGTTGATGCATTGGTATCCGTAAAACAACAAAAGGTTACTACATTTCAGAATGACCTTACCGGATATCAAACTAAAAAAGCTACTCTTAATGATACAAGAAGCGTTGTTTCATCACTTAGAACTTCTATAGAAAAACTTACAGACGCAAAATTTGGCGGAACATTTGATTTGTTCGCAAGAAATAGTGCAGTTTCTTCAAATACAGACGTATTTTCAGCAACAGTTACATCTGATGCTAAAAGACAAAGTTATGATATACAAGTACAACAACTTGCAACATTTACAAAAGCCGTTTCAAAAGAATCAGCAAGTTCAATTGCTGATGATAGTACAGAGTTGAAAAATTTGGGTGTTACAAACGGAACATTTACTGCTTATGTAAACGGCGTAAAAAATGTTATTAACTTTGCTGACGGTGAAACAATCGGAAGTTTAAAAGCAAAGCTTGGCGAATTCGGTATAGATTTAAATATAGATGAAGGCGGTGTTCTTCGTTTTTCTGCGCAGAATGCAGAAAATACAATTCACATAGGAGCTACAACCGATACATCTAATTTTACTTCTCTTGTCGGTTTGGAAAGACAAGAGGACGGAAGTTACGCTTCAACAAATTCTGTTTACAAGGCAACTATTGCATCTCTTTTAACCGCTGAAGATGCAGGTTTTAATGAACAAATTACAGAAGGTACTTTTACTATAGGTGATGCAACATTTACAATCGGAGAGGGTACTACACTTTCTTCTCTTATATCTCAAATAAATTCAAATGAAAAAGCTCAAGCATATGCATTTTGGGATGATGCTACCGGAAAATTGTCTATAACTTCAACAAAAGAAGGAGCTGCATATATTAATATAGAAGCAGGAACAAGCAACTTCACTGACGTTATGGGACTGACAAATTCAGCTTGGGACGAAGACGGTAACTTACTTTCTACCAGAATGTATACGGATGCGCAAACTTTGGGTAAAAATGCGTTATTTACAATTAACGGAACAAATATGGTATCAACTTCAAATACAGTAACTTCCGACATTTCAAGAATGGAAGGAGTCACGCTGACATTAAACAGAGTAAATACTGAAGAAGACGGAACAACAACTTTGAACGTAACCTCAGATAATTCCGGCTTGGTTGATGCGGTTAAGAATTTTGTTTCTGCATACAACAGCTGCATATCTAAAATAGATGAAGTTACAGCTCAAGGTGCTGATTTTCACGGTGAATCTTCATTAACAAGCTTAAAAAGCACATTAAGAACATTTGCTAACAGCTCAAATACTTCTAATGGCGGAGTTTACAAGCTTCTTTCCGAATTAGGTATCTCGGTTGCTTCAGCTGATTCTAACAATATATCAACTGATACATCTGCTCTATCATTTGATGAAGATAAATTTCTTCAAGCTTTGGAAGAAAATCCGGAATCCGTTAAATCTATGCTTGCAGGCGATAACGGAATTTTGAATATGATGGAAAACACTGTTGAACAAAGTTTAAAATCAGTAAACGGTTTCTTTGACGTGAAAACATCTAACCTTGATTCAAATATTAAAAAAATACAGGAAAAAATAACTAAACAAAATTCAAGCATTACAACATATAAAGCACAGTTAGAGAAGAAATTTCAAGCTATGGAAAACATGATAGCTCAAATGCAACAAAATTATCAATCATTTCTAACTCAATAAAAGTTTTAACGGCATAAAACAAAACACCTGAAATGGTGATATAGTGGTTTTATGCCGTTTTTGTGCTTGTAAAAAACACAAACATGTTGTACAATAATAAGGTAGTTATAGGAGGTGTACATGCATATACACGTAAACGGTAAAAACATTGAAATTACCGACGCTATTAAGTCTTACGTTAAAGAAAAAATCGGAAAGGTTGTAAATCATTATGACCAAATTACCGCTATTGACGTAGTCTTATCTGTTATCAAGAATCCGGCAGCAACAGGAAAACACGTAGCGGAAGTTTCTTGCAAAATGAACACAGGTGTTGTTCATTGTGAGGAATCGGCTGATTCTATGTATGCAAGCATTGATTTATTGGCGGATAAACTTGACAGACAGGTCAAAAAATTCAAAGACAAATCACTATCTTCTGACAAATCTACAATTAGGAATTCAGAAGTTCCGGAAACAGTGGAAAGTTAGTATAATATAAAAAACATTATAATGAGATTTATATATCGCCGATAAGTTTTTGTCGGCGATTTTTATGTAAAACTCCAAATAATTGCCCCTGCCGGTATAAGTTTTGAGTAGTATATTGAAAAATAGGACAAATACAGTCAAAAAACAGTTTCAACTTAACTTACAGAAACTATTTTGATATTAGTTTGAATAATTACCCTTTTGGAACTTGGAAATAGGTTGGCATTTCAATATCAATCCGACACCATACATTTTTGTTGGCTTAGTATGAGTATAATAGACTATAGCCTACTGACATATTTGGTGGACTAAAGTCCAACCTTTATTATAATGTCGAAAAAGTTTCAACTTTGGAACCCTGCGACAAGAAAATATTAGCAAATTTAGCTAAGAATTGCAATATTTTTCACAGGTTGATTTTGCTTATGAAATTGGATACGCAGACATATTATAACCTAAGAATGATTTTAGGTTATGAGACTATAAAAATTTCTTAATATTACTCTTGACAAATGTTGGTTTAACCGACATAATATAATTATGGAAAAGGAAATAAAATACTACTATACAATTGATGGTAAATGTCCATATAAAGAATGGCGAAATAGCTTAGATTTATCTATCAGACTCAGAGTTAATAAAAGAGTTGAAAAACTGAGAGATGGTTTATATGGCGACCATAAGGTACTACAAAAATCTAAATTATCAGAACTTCGTATGGATTTTGGCAAAGGGTATAGAATTTACTATTATGACCTTGAATCAACTTTAGTATTATTTGTTGCAGGTAGTGATAAAAAAGACCAAAAGAAAGTAATCCAACAAGCGAACCTATATTTAGAAGATTATATTGAAAGGAATAACAATGACA
>CAJOPY010000062.1 GCA_905236505.1 Candidatus Gastranaerophilales bacterium | reverse complement strand
ATTTACTTATTTTTTCCATATTTTCTGTAATAAAAGTACCATTATTGACATCTTTAAAATGATTTTTTATCGCTTCTTCCAAGCATTTTGAATCAGGAAAATCAACTTTAATTTTATTCCGAAATCTACTCATTGCCGCACCATCTAAAGAGTTTGTACTTGCAAATCCGTTAGTTGTTCCTATAATTGTAACATTCGGAACTTTTTCACCGACCTCGTCCAAGAAATTTAGAAATACATTTCTTTCTTCTTTTTTAAAATTACTATGACCGCCATCACCCCTTAGCTGATGCTGAGGAACAATTATTGCATCGATTTCATTAAAAGTAAGTACATATTTTTTATCTTTATTTTTTTGAGCAGTTTTAATTACATCGTCAAACATATTTTTAATATTTTCTAAATGATGTCCGACATAACGATGATTTAAATCACTATATTTTACTTCTAAATATTCGGCATTAAGCGTCTTTGCAAATATTTTTGCAAAATATGTTTTTCCTGTTCCCGGCGGTCCGTATAAAAGAAGTTTCTTTGCCGGTTCTGGCATGCCTGCCTCTTTCAGCTGCTCCTGAGTAGCTTTATGATATGTAATTTGATTTTGTAAAAAATCTTTGAGTTTGTCATTTATACTCTTACAAGTGTCCAACGTTGGTATTTTATTGTCATTCGCAAGAGATCTGAATTGCGATATCGAATCTTTTAGTTTATTACGGTTATTTAGTTTTTTTGATAAAAATGCCATATATACACCTAAAGAAGCTACATACAATACACCTAAAGATGCAAATAGGATCTTATTTTGTTCTTCTCTTTTATTTGATTTATCTAAATAATTAATAATTGCCTCATCAAGTGAATTATCTTTTTCGCCTTTATCCGATACTTTCGAAGAAATAACCGACATCTTTGATGTTGAAATTCCTTTATGTGCTAATTTTTTTTGATAATAGATATTATTTATAGGATTGATTTTCATTTAAATTATAACCCTTTCTTTAGATAATACTAATTTAAAAGCTTGTATCTCCACCACTTCCGCCATCAGGATTATTATTATCATTATTATCTTCTATCATACTTCCTGTAATCATACCGGCAGCTGTTACCAAAAGAGTAGGAAGAGGAAATATTATTGCAGCCGCACTTGCAATAACACCTCCGATTATAGCACCTTTCGGTCCCCTAAAATTTACATTCGCGGATGATTTTGTTCCCTGTGCGTTCGCAATTTTATTTCTGTTTAAATTTACAGAATAATGCGTATTATAAGTTGTACTTATACCTGTTATTCGCATATCCACCCCATTGATTATGATACCGTTGTTGAATCCCTACTCTTTGCAAAACTATCTTTGTATTTATTTTAGTATATTTTCAAAAAAGTGTAAATACTACACAAATATATTTTAATAAAAATTTACAGTTAATTAATAAAGACTATTTCGTTATATAATAAACTATAGCGGAGGAAATTGGTATGGAAAAGAATTTTGATTGGGAAAATCTGGGTTTTGGCTACATAAAAACAGATTACCGCTATGTGTCAGAATATAAAAACGGCTCTTGGGATGAAGGCAAAATCACTACTGATGAAAACATTACTATAAACGAAAGTGCTTGCGTTTTACAATACGCTCAAACTTGCTTTGAAGGATTAAAAGCATATAAAACAGAAAAAGGTAATGTTGTTTGCTTTAGGCCTGATTTAAATGCAAAAAGAATGGCTGATACAGCACTGCGTCTGGAAATGCCTCCTTTTCCGGAAAATAGATTTATTGATGCAGTAGTGAATGTTGTTAAAAAAAATATATCTTGGGTTCCTCCTTACGGTTCCGGCGCAACACTATATATAAGACCTTTTTTATTCGGAAAGAATCCGGTTATGGGAGTAAAACCTGCTGATGAATATGAATTTAGAATATTTACTTCTCCGGTTGGACCATATTTTAAAGGCGGTGCTAAACCGATTATATTAAGAGTTCCTGATTATGATAGAGCCGCTCCTCATGGCACAGGACATGTTAAAGCCGGACTAAATTATGCTATGAGTCTGCACGCAATTTGTGAAGCACATAAGCTTGGATTTAATGAAAACATCTATCTGGATTCTGCTACAAGAACCAAAATAGAAGAAACAGGAGGCGCCAACATTATATTTGTAACTAAAGATAATAAAGTTGTTACACCTAAATCTCCAACAATTTTACCTTCTATTACAAGGCGTTCGCTTATGTATGTTGCTAAAAATTACTTGGGGCTTAAAACAGAAGAAAGAGAAATTTTTAAAGAAGAACTTAATGAATTTAAAGAATGCGCTCTTTGCGGAACTGCTGCTGTCCTTTCTCCTGTCGGAAAAATTTATGATCACAATAACATAATTAATTTTCCTGCAGGTATGGAAAAAATGGGTGAAATTACCCAAAAACTCTATGATACTTTAACAGGAATACAAATGGGCAAGATTGAAGCACCGGAAGGATGGATAAAAGTTATTGAATAAATAATTATTATACTTATTGTAATAAAGAAGCGCCGGACTGTTAAACAGTCCGGCGCTTCCTATATCCTCGCGATTATTCTTCGCTGTTTTCACCGATTTTTAATTCAGGAGCACCAAACATACCTTCAATTTCTTCCAATATTGCTGAAGGCTTTCTTGCTTGATTACGTTGTGCTGCACGTTTTTGAGCTTCTTTATCACGCTCTTCACTTGCATATGATAAGTGGTGGAATCCTGTACCGGCAGGTATTAATCTACCAATAATTACATTTTCCTTCAATCCTCTTAACATATCTTTCTTTCCGTCTACTGCAGCTTCGGTAAGAATTCTGGTAGTTTCTTGGAAAGATGCTGCTGATATGAAACTTTCTGTGTTCAATGAAGCTTTTGTTATACCTAACAACATATATTCACAAGTAGCTTCTTGACCGTCATGTTCTTTTACAGCTTTATTCTCATTTTCAAATGTCTGAACTTCTATAAGTTCTCCGGGAAGTAAGTTTGTATCACCGGGATCAACTACCCTTACTTTCTTTGTCATTTGACGAACAATGATTTCAACGTGTTTATCCGCAATTTCTACACCTTGAGAACGATATACACGCTGAACTTCATCTACCAAGTACTGTTGTGCTTCCTCCGGACCGCATAATCTTATGATATCATGAGGATTCAAAGGACCGCTTGTCAAAGGCTGACCTTTCTTAATTTTTTGACCGTTTGTTACAACTATACTTGCATCTATTGCAAACTTAATTTCAGTTGCAGATCCTTCATCTGATACAAGATATAATCTGGGTACATCATCTTCTATCTCAATTTTTGCAGTACCGTCATATTCTGCAAGTATTGCACAATCTTTTGGTTTACGAGCTTCCAATAATTCTTCTACTCTTGGCAAACCTTGTACAATATCACCTGTTTTTTCTCTTTCAAACACTAATGATGCTAACATATCACCGTGTTGTACAAGAGCACCTTCATCTACCTGTAACATAGTACCCGGACTGATTAAGTACGGACGACCGTTTCTTATTGTTACTGATTTTGAACCTACATCAACAATTTTTCCGGATACCGTTGCAACTTCACCGGAACTTGCGAGTTCTGTATCAAGTTTTATAAAACTTCCTTTCTTAACAGACGGCTTTTCTTTTGTTGATATTACAGTTTCATAATTTTCACAATTTAAAAGCAATCTTCTTGATTCACTTACATCACCGTTTATAGATGCTGTACCGTCATTTAATGCAAGAACATCAGTTTTTGCTATTGGTGTTTTCGGATCAATTATGTCACCATTCTTTACAAGCAATTCTGTTTGTAATGAACTGTTTAATTTTGAATTACCCTCTAATTCACGACGAACTATAAGAGTTTCAAGTACTACAATTTTTAAACTGCCTTCTTCATCAAGCTCTACCAATCCTTTTAAGTGCGATAAGTAGCCTTGCATTTGAAGTACTAAAGATGTTCTTGTTAAAGTTGCACCGTCTAAGTTTCTTACCCTTGCACCGTCTTTATACTGCAACTGGGTTACCGGAACTATATTTATAAGCTCATCTGTTGACTCAAATTGTATTGAAACTTCTTTTTGTTCAATATACATAGGCTGAACCGGTCTTACCAATATTTGAATTGGCTTATCTTCAATAGATTCTTCTTCTAGAGAAGTTGTATCAATTTCTTCATCTAAATCATCTATATCTAAATCATCAAAGCCCATTTCCATAAGTGTTACTATAGAAGTTTCTTTTGCTTTTATCCCTTTTGCTATTTGTGTTCCGGCTTCTACCACATTATCCGGTTCTACTTTTAATTCAGACATACTTGATAGAGTATGAACTTCGCCCGGACGAATTGTTACTTCATGTATCACTCCGTTAAATTCTTTAAATTCAACTATACCGTCTAAATGGCAATAAACATCTTTTACAACTTCTGTACCTGATGTTACAAAAGTACCGTTTTCTACCATCCTTAATGTTGAATCTTTATTTATTTGATGAACTTCCTCTGGTATGAATACTATATTACCGGGTTTAGTAACAATTTGATTATCATCAACTTCTATATCTAAGTATTTAATTTCACCTGATGACGATACTGAATTTTCTTCATCTATTAACTCGGCAATAATCATACCGTTTTCAACAGTTGTATCTATAGGAGCTTTTACAACATATTTTTCATCAGATTTTTTAACCGTCCATAATTGCTCTTTCTTAGTTTGTTCAAATTTTGCGTTTGAAGGAGCTAATGATGCAATTACAATCGTAATTTCTTTACCTGATACAATCTTGTTAATTTTACTCTTACCTGATTTTATCTGTTCTACAACTAAATCTTCACCATAACGAACTTCTCCGCCATGTTCAGATATAATTAAAGTTTCCGCAAGCCTGTCACCTGCCTTTACAGTTTGTTCATCTTTTACCAAAACTTTTGAACCGCCTGGTAAGTTGTATACATCACCGCCAATTACCCAAACTATTCCGTTTTTATTTGCAGTTCTGGATATGTTTCCTTGACGGTCTTTCTTTTCATCGGCTACAAAGTCTTCAAATAATACTACACCTGATATATCAGCATTTATATCCTTTGTGGCTTTTTCTGTTAAACGTGATTCGTTAGAAGTAGGTTTAAATTCCGCAAGTTTATAATCTTTTTCAATTTTTTGACCGTTTTCAAAGAATATTGTTGCTCCGGCAGGAATATGAATTTTTTCGGATTTTTTACCGCTTACTACTTCAATATCAGCTTCATATATTGACACGCGTACAACATCACCGTGACGGGTTCTCAATTCACGAGTTTTTAATTTTGATTCTACCGTACCTGCTGAAGGTGAATGAATTTCTTTTGTTGCTTCTTTGACACCAACCGCACCACCGGTGTGGAATGTTCTCATTGTAAGCTGAGTACCCGGTTCACCGATTGATTGAGCTGCTATAATACCGATTGCTTCACCTACATCTACAAGTTTTTGTGAGGTTAATGCCCAGCCGTAACATTTTTGACATACACCGTATTCTAAGCCGCAAGTTAAACCGGAACGAACTTTTAATTCAGTAAGATTTAAATGTGAGATTTTTTTGATATCTTTTCTGTCCATTGTTGTATTTTTTGCAACCAACAATGTTTTTCCGTCTTCATCATATATATCTTGCGCTACAGTTCTTCCCAATAATCTGTCTAACAACGGTACGATTATATTATCTCCGTCCATTATCGGCTTCATATTGATATATTTTTCTCCGCCGCAATCTGCTTCACGAATAATTACATCTTGTGCTACGTCAACAAGACGTCTTGTTAAGTAACCTGAGTCAGCTGTTTTTAAAGCTGTATCTACCAAACCTTTACGTGCACCATATGATGAAATAATGTACTCAGTAACAGACAGACCTTCTTTAAAGTTTGATGTAATCGGCAAGTCAATAATTTGACCTTGCGCATCTGCCATTAACCCTCTCATACCAACTAATTGTGATACCTGAGATAAGTTACCTCTCGCTCCGGAGAATGCCATCATATATACAGGATTTAGTTTATCAAAGTTTTCTACGACTTGCTCTGTCAATTTTGCTGTTGTTTCTGACCAAGTGTCAATAACCTTTGTATATCTTTCTACCTCTGTAATTTCACCTTTTAAATATCTGTGCGTTGATTTTTCAATCTCTTTTTCAGCTTCTGCTAACAAATCTTTCTTTGTATCAGGAACCGATAAGTCGGAAATTGAAATAGTAACACCAGATTGAGTTGCCATTTTATAACCCAAATTCTTTAATGTATCAGCTAAATCTGCAGTTTTTGCTCCGCCGTATTCCAAATAGATTTGAGCCAGCAACTTATTCAAACCCTTTTTATCCATCTGTTT
>CAJOPY010000061.1 GCA_905236505.1 Candidatus Gastranaerophilales bacterium | reverse complement strand
TGTTGTCATTCCGCAGACGATGTTAGGGAATGTACACAACAGCCTAAACGAAGTCAAGGAATCTTAAAAAAAAACAAAAAGATTTCTCCACCCTGTGAAATGAAAATTCACACTCCAAAACCTCGTGTACGAAATGACGGTAAATACCGACAATTACACTCAACAGTTCATACCGCAGACAAGATTAGGAGATGAACAAAACAGACTAAACGGAGTCAAGGTAACCCCAATTGTCATTCCGCAGACAAGGTCAAGGAACGGATACAGTAGGCATAACGAAGTCAAGGAATCTTTCCAAAAATATTATAATATAGAGTCATATAAATCTTCCCAATTTGGGTTGAATCTATTTATAAGTCGTATTTTGTATTCCCTGTTTTTCTTTTTTAAAAATTTCTCTCGTTCTATTGCTGAAAAAATATCATCACAAGCTTCGTAAAAAACAAGTTTATTTAAATTATATCGTTTGCTAAATCCCTCTGCTAACTTGTTTTTATGTTCATATATTCTTTTGGGTAAATTTGATGTAACTCCTATATATAATACGGAATTAAATTGATTTGTAATAATATATGTATAACCTTGTTTTGTGTTCATTGATACATTATACCATTATTGAAGGTTTTTGCGTAGTTCACATAATCTTGTCATTTCGTACACAAGGTTAGGAAATGTGAATTGTTATTTCACAGTGTGGAAAAATCTTTATGTTTTTTCCGAAAGATTCCTTGACTCCGTTTAGCTTGTTGTATTCATTCTCTAATCTCGTCTGCGGAATGACATTGCGAAATTCCTTGACTCAGTTAAGTTTTTTCCTTCAAAAGATAATTTTCATAGATGTAGTCAAACGGTTTTGTGTATTGTTTGACCTTTTCATAATTTTCCAATATTGCGGGAAGTTTTGCTTCATAGTTTTCTTTTGTGCATTCTTTTAAGACTTTATCAATATCGGATTTAGTTGTGATTTGAATAATTCCATCCGGATTAAAGAATTTATCCACCTTAGTTGCACCGAGATATATAGGAATTGTTTGATTTGCAAGCGCACAAACAAGTCGTTCGGTAAAGAAAAACGGCTCAATTATGTTTTCTATGCAAATTGAATACCTGTAATCTCTTAACGTTTCATCTATTCCCACCAAATTACCTCCGTCAAAAGTTCCGAAAGTATCAGCAAGTTTGTCGTTTTTGCATTTCCAAGCCAAATCGTACCTGTACTTATGCAATTCACACATAAGCTTATCAGATGAAAGTATTGAAACATTTTTTGATTTTGTTTTATAAATATCATCCGGCGCAAAAGAACCGTTATAAAGTGTTGCGCCAAACGGAGCAAAACGAGCATTATCTACTTCATTAAGAAATTTTTCCGAATATGTAAAAATAAGGTCAAAATCCTTTTCCAATCCTTTAAATTTATCAAATAATTTATATGATTTCGGAACGATAGCAGGTGATTCTGTTAAAAATCCGTATCTTCTGTCAGGCTTTCCTTCTATTTCCAACATAGATTCGTGTGAATAAAAATGTGTCTTAAGCCCAAAATTATACCTGTCCCACATAAAATATCTGGAATCTCTATAAGGGTGAGTTCTGTAGTGTTTATCCCGTATAAAAAATACTTCAAGCTTTTCTCCGAACTCATTGTATAAATTTGAATCACCTTCCGCAAAAGGAGCTTTGTGGTCGTAAGTGGGAAAATAACAATACCCATAGTATTTGTGTTTTTTTCGTCTGTAGACTGTTTTTAAATATCTGTACAAATTATTTAACATTCTATCCCCAAAGCTAGTCAATAATAGCGTTTATAATTTTGTATATTATGCGGATTTCGTCGTTGCTCGCTTTTGCAAGTTTATTATCAATTTCTTTTTTTAAATCTTGTGGATCTTTAAGATAATTGAACATATAGAGCTTATATGGTTCTATATTCAAGGCTTTTGAAATCTTTTCAAGATTATCATCTGTCGGATGGTATACTCCGCTTTCAATTTTGCTGATACTTGGTGCTCCGATGTTAGTTGCTTCAGAAAGTTGTTCTTGAGTAAGTCCTCTTGAAGTTCTGATCTCTTTAATTCTTTTTCCCAATAATCTTTTTAATTGCGACATAAATCCCTCCCTTGTATTGTTAAATAATTTAATCCTTTTTTGAATTAATCTTAACCACAACAAGTTAGCTGTTTTTTATAGCTAAAAGAATAAAATTTGCACGGAAAAATAAAAATAGGGTATTTAGATATATTTGAAAGCTATATTATTGTTATTAAAAAGAAAATTTAAAACCTAAAAATGTTAGCACTTTTACTTTTTTATCTCCATGCCATTCATTTTTTATTGAAAATATATTTTCAACAAGGCTGTTTTTCTTTGCGAAATGTTTGGTTACGGTTTTTAAAATCTCTGTTTGCAATTTTTTATCAGAAGTTAAGTAATTTAACAAATCCTGTTTAATTTTAACTTCTGTTTCATATGCGTATTGATTTTTTGAATGACAAAGAGAGGTTCCCACACGTCTGTATCTTAATAATATTTCTTGGATATTTGCAAGTTTTAGTACTCGTACGGCTCTTGACCAAAGTTCATAATCTTCTGACGTAATCAAATCTTCTCTGTAATATAAGTTATGTTCTTTTAAATCATTTAGCCTGAACATACTGGTTCCTTGTGAAAATGCGCAGCCGCCAATAAAGTCCAATATTTTAGGTTCGGATTTTTGGATAATTATTTTTTCAGAAGGAAATCTGACTAAATTAGTTCCGACTATTGATATATTTGGATTATTGTCTAAAAAATCCGCTTGTTTTTGTAATCTGTCCTTCATGGATATATCGTCTGCGTCTTGCCACGCGCAATATTCACCTTGTGCCAAATTCAATAATCTGTTTCTTGTTTTTGCAACACCTAAATTCTGTTCATTTTTATAAAATCTTATTCTATCATCGCCGTATGATTTTATAATTGCTTCCACATCATTAAAAGAACCGTCGTCTAAAACAATTATTTCAAAATCTTGAAAAGTTTGGTTTAAAATACTTTCAACAGACTCTTTAAGAAATTCTTCTTTTGTATTATATACAGGCATTAAAACAGAAACTTTAGGCATTATATTCTCCCTATAATTTCAGGATATCTTTCAAAAATTCTGTTAAAAGCTTCTTTGTCGCTCATTGTGCCATTTTTACCGTTTATTTTGCATAAAGCTCCGTCTTGTGTACCTTCAACATTGTATATGCTTAAATCTTTATTTTTTACTAGGCCTATTTTAGTACCTTTTAATACAGCCATTGCCCAAAAATATATATCATCATATGTTGGTACCAATTCTTTTATCAAATCCGTATTAAAGACATCTTCATGTAAAGAATGAGGCGGGTAAATAGTTCCGGCACCACCCATTAATTGGTTGGAAAAATCGGGTTCATAGTGCATATTTGAATAGTGAGGTGAATTTTTAAATATATTTCCGCATTTTTCTATTCTGCAAGCTCTTCTTGTATAAATATTTTTAGGGTCGTTTTTATATGCATTATATAAACTCTCCAGCCAATCCTTTTGGTAGTATAAATCATCGTCCGCAGTAACTATTATATCTTCCGGATATTCTCTCAATGCCGGAACAAGCTTTTTGTAACTCTTTAAATCTTCGCACCATCTTATTTCCAAACCATATTTTTTTAATTCTAAAAGTTCCGGCGGCAAATCTTCTTCTTTATTTAAAAATTGACTGTCAGCAAGCCATAAAATAAGTTTATCAGGCTTTATTGTTTGGCAAAGAAGTGTATTTAATGTTTTATAAACAGTATTTATTCTTCCCGGATATGACGCTAATGACACTATTAACTTAGGAGTCCGTGTTTCTGTGCTTATGCCGATATTTTCGGCTTTATTATACTCAAAATTCTGTTTATATTTAAATCCCAAGTGAATTCCCAAAAAATTTATATATAAATGAGAATCCATTTTTTTTATCAAAAAAGCTTTTTTATTCTTTTTAATTTTATAATACTCTGATATTTTTTTCTTTTGTACGGGAATTAAATTAAATAGCAATGTTGTTTCATAACCATTGTATTCTTTTATTTTTATAACAGGAAAACCAAAAACGTAGTTTATATATTTTTTTATGTGTTTATATTTTTCATCTAAAATTAAATTATTTTCTTCAAAAAAGTGTATTATATAACATTTAGCTTTATAGCTGTCATGTTGTTTTTGAATTGACTGAAGCTGTTTTACTGTGGAATTATTATTTGTTCTGTAGTAATAAACGGCATTAGGTACTGTAACAAGCTTTGTTGATTCTTTAATAACTTCCGGAAGCCATAAAACATCTTCAAAATATACTCCTGTTTTAAAAAGCCGTTCTTGCACAAGTTCTTTTTTAAACAATTTTCCGCAAACGTAGCATAATTTTGGTATTTTACAAGCATTTATTTTTTCTTGTAATGATTCATAAGTTTTTTCTTCACTGTATTTTAAATGGTATTTTTGAGAATTTTTTCTTTTTCTTACCATCTCCGAAACGGCAATGTCACAGTTGTTGATTGTGATAGCGTCATAGAGTTTTTGAATGTAGTTTTCGCTAACCCAATCATCGGAGTCTAAAAAAGTTATATATTGTCCTTTTGCATTTTTTATTCCGGCATTTCTTGCAGATGAAGGTCCGTTGTTCGTTTGAGATATTACACTAAATCGTGAATCAAGAGAACAAATTTTCCTGGCTATATCACAAGTTTTATCCGTACTGCCGTCATCTGTTATGATAACTTCAAAATCTTTATAAGTTTGTTTAACTAAAGATACAAGACACTCTTCTATATAATTTTCCGTATTAAAAGCAGGAATAATTACAGATACAGACGGTTTGCTCTGTTTTACTTTTATAAAGTAAGTACTGCATTCTGCTATTAATTTATCTGTATCCATTAATACTCCTCAATAAAAAATTACAATTCTTTAAAGACTAAATCCGGTTTTCTTGCCGCAAGCGTCTCATCAACTTTTCCGATAGGTGTTTTTTGAGGCGATTTTAATACTTCCTCCGGATTTTGTTCAATTTCATGTGCAATTTTTATCATTGTATCAATAAATCCGTCTAAAACGCTTTTTGATTCGGATTCCGTCGGTTCAATCATAATAGCTTCGTGAACAATAAGAGGAAAATACACAGTCGGCGGATGACAGTTAGAATCCATTAGCCTTTTTGCTATTCCTAATGTAGAAACTCCCTGATGATGCTGCTTTTCACCTGACAACACAAATTCGTGCATACAAGGTTCATCATAAGGTAAATCGTAATATTGTTTTAGTTTTTCCTTTATATAATTGGCATTTAGGACCGCATCTGCACTTGCAAGTTTTAAATTATCCCCCATCATTAAAATATATGCGTATGCCCTTACAAGAACTCCGAAATTCCCGTAAAAACCGCGAACTTTACCTATAGAATGAGCTATATTGTAATTTCTGTAATATTTTTCTCCGTCATATTCTATAACAGGGGACGGTAAAAAATCTTTCAATTCTTCTCTTACGCAAACCGGACCTGCTCCGGGACCTCCGCCTCCGTGAGGAGTTGAAAATGTTTTATGCAAATTTAAATGCACAACGTCAAAACCCATAAGCTTTGGATTTGTCCAACCCATAATTGCATTAAAATTAGCTCCGTCATAATATAACAAAGAGCCGTTTTTGTGCATTATATCTGATATTTCCAGAACCTTTTCTTCAAATATTCCTAAAGTGTTAGGATTTGTCATCATTATTGCTGCAACATCTTTATCCAATAATGATTTTAAAGAATTTATATCAACTTGACCTTTTGAATCGGATTTAACTTCTATTATATCGAACCCGCACATCTTAGCGCTTGCAGGATTCGTGCCGTGCGCTGAATCTGGTACTATTACTTTTGTTCTGTTTTTTTCGCCTTTATGCTCAAAGTATTTTTTGATTATCATCATTCCGGTGAGTTCACCGTGTGCTCCGGCTGCAGGTTGCAATGTTACACCGTCCATGCCTGTAAGATACTTTAATGCATTTTGCAGTTTATACATAAGCTCTAACGCGCCCTGAGAGTCATTGTCAGATTGCAAAGGGTGTAAATTTGTAAACCGCTCTAATGACGCAAGTAATTCGTTAACCTTTGGATTGTACTTCATTGTACAGGAACCAAGAGGATAAAACCCTTTTTCTATACAAAAGTTTCGGTCACTAAGTTCTTTATAATGGCGAAGAACTTCTAATTCACTAACTTGAGGTATTCCTATTTGCTCTTCCCTTAAAAACTCTTTGTCTAAATACTTTTTGTATTCTTTTTCCCCAAACGATACACCGTCAACCCCTGTGCTTTTTTCAAATATTGTCTTCATTAATTTCTTCCTGTTTTAATAATTCTTTTTTAACCTTATCCAAAGCATTTTGTATAATTCTTGATATTCTTGATTGCGAAATATTAAATTCTACAGCTATATCTTTTAGTTTTTTATCGTAAAAATACTTAGCTTCTATAAGATCCTGCTCTCTTTGAGAAAGCTTTTTCATTATTTCACAAATACGTTTCTTTAATTCCAAAACTTCTGCCTTTTCATCAGGTGTCCTATGGTGATCCTTTATTTGTGTAGGATTTTCTGCCTCAGACATTTCATCTATGGATAGAATTGTTTTATAAACGGCATCTTTAATCTGTTCTTTTTCTTCCGCTGACTCATTTTTCATAACATACCATTTATAACGTCTTCTCATCTCATTTCTTATCGCCCATTTTATTGCCTTTGTTAGATAAGAAGTGTTAAAAACGTCTTTATTTTTGGCATTTACAGTAAGATAATGAACCGTATAATTGGCTAAAGCAACGACTTCGCTCAGCTCTATAAGTCCCATTGATGAAAATTTCTTGTACTCAGTTTTTGAAACCGTATCAATAAGCTCTTTATACTGAATAAGATTAGCTCTTTCTTCTCTTTCTTTGTTTATCTCTTTTATATCTTTCATCTTATCTCCATAATACTGAAAACGATGAGCAAATGCAATAAAAAATATAATTCTTCACAATAAAATAATAATTTTATGAAGTTATTTAATAAGCTTATTTTTTAATACCCAATCGCCTTAAAAATCTATTCCATACGGATTCTCTGCGAATTCCCGAATTTTGAGTACTACTAAATACATTTACTGTCATAAGTTCATTCGTCTTACTTGCCGCATCGCCTTTCATATGCATCGCTTCTTTTAAGTATTCTATTTTAAACGGATGTTTAGCTTCCAATTCCGCATCTTTTGCATCTTTAAGACTGCTTCTGAATATTTTTCCGGCTTCTTCCGCTATAAGCTCTATTTCGCCGTTTGAATATCCTTCTTTTTGAAGTTTATCCACAAAACCTTCAACTTCAGGTCTTTCTAAAAATTTACCTTTTTCCACAGCTTCAATATCTTTCAGATACATTTTTAATAAACCTTTTATCTGAGTTTTATCCGGAAGCGGAACTTCTACTTGATTGTTAAATCGCCTTAGAGCAATTTCATCAACTATTCCGTTTTTAGGGTGATAATTTGATGTTGCAATTACAGTTACATTATTACATTTTTTTCTTAATCGGTCTAAACCTGTAAGAACTGCGGCTCTTGATTTAGATGCTTCTTCTGAACCGCTTGCGGAATCTTTAACCTTTTTCATTACTGCATCTATTTCATCTATACATACAACAATTTTTCTGTCTTTATTTCTGTTTGCTTCTTCTACAATTTGGTCAAACAAATTGCTTATTTTCATACTTGCGGCATCTTTGTACGGAGAACCTATATCAGGATATTTTACGCTTGTAAATAACGCGCCGATTTCTTGGGCATATTGTTCCGCTACGTAAGTTTTTCCTGTTCCTCCGTGTCCGTATAAATATATTATATCAGTGTTTTTACCATTGCCGCCGCCCCATTTTACAGCTTTTTGCGATAATTTGGAACCGTCTATAATATTATGGAATGTTTTTTGTAATGATTTTGCGGTTGTTTCCGAATCTAAAGGTGCTACTGATTTTTTATTCTTAAAATCTTCCCATAGAATTTTTGCTGTTGTAAGTTCTTTATCTACTCCGGTACCTTTTGTTTTTGTTAATGCATAAATACTA
>CAJOPY010000060.1 GCA_905236505.1 Candidatus Gastranaerophilales bacterium | reverse complement strand
TTTAAATATCTCTTACATATATATAAAGTATTTATCTTTCTTAAAATTGCCTTTTTTATTGTCTTTTGTTAAGAAATGTAAAGACGAGTTTTTGAAAAAGAATCTTTTTGTTTCTAATTGGGATTTTTACTGGACAAAAAATTTTTACCATTATAGAATTATAAAGAATTGATTATATCTTATTAGAGGTAAATATGGATCAAATAATTAAAATTGCTTGGGAACTTAACGAAAGCACAGATAATCGTTACAAATTAGTATATGAAATAGCTGAGTTGGCAAAAAAATTGGTAGATGAAACTCAAATGAAAAAAGCCCGAGATGAGTTTGGTTTTGATGAAGCGGCAGTTAGCGAAAATCCTTATAAAAAGGAAAACCCTGTAGAACATGCCATAATGGTAAAAGCTTCGGAATCAGATGATACTGAGCTCGTGGGTTAAGAAGGTTAAAGATAAAAAAGGCGCCGCTTCAAAATGAAGCGGCGCCTTTTTATAACTTTGTAAATATTTCGTTACATTTTGTCAATTTAAAATATTCAGATGTTTTAAGATAGAAAGAAGGTCGTAGTATGAACAAGCACAGCAAAAAATTAATGAATTTAAAATGGGGGCTGTAATTATGGTAAATGTTGCAGCTGTATTTTCAACTTTAGGAAACCCCAACTCTCTATTTCCCCTTGCCGTAAAGGACACTTTTTCAACGGCGGGAATGACAATCGGTTCTTTTGCTACCGGAAAAGAAGAAGGACAAGACCGGTTTATTGATGAAGTCGGAACAGAAGTTCTTTGGTTAGGCGGAATACCGGCTTTTAAATGGTTGTTTGATAAAACTATTTTTAAAGCTTTTGGTTTGGACTCCGGAGTAAGTGATTACCGAGCTTTAAAAGATAAAGACGTATTTAAAAAAATGAAAGAATACGCTCCGACAGAAGAGATTAGAAAGAATTTACAAAAAATAGAAAAAAACGAAAAATTATTTAAAAATTTATCTTTGTATAAATTTCTTTTTGCAACAGCTGCCGCTATAACAACTTATATTGCAATGACAAGAGCTAAACATGCTTATACGGAAAAGCAAATAAGAAAAAACCTTATTGCCGAACATAACAAAAAACAATCTGAAGAAAACAAAAAAAATAATGAAACAGTTAACGAAAAAAGTTTAAAAAATCCGGCTTTTAAAGGAATTGGTTCGGTTGTAAAGGATTTTGCTCTTTCTCCGGTAAAAAATCAGTGGTTAATGGACGGAGCCATCACTTTTGAAAGGCTTTATGACTCAAGATCGCCTCAAGAATGCACCGGATACGCAATCAGAGAAGGGTTATATTTATTCTTTATGTACTATATGGGGAATAAAATACAAGAATTGCTTGAAAAAAGAGCAGACAAAAAGAATAACAAATCTATAGCGCTAGATTCCAGAGTAATAGAGGACATTAATTTTCAAAAATCGTTTGAAAACGATTCTATAAAAGACGGTTTGGAAGCTTTTAATAAAATCAAAGGTGCAAAAGACGCGGAATTATACGAATTTTTACACAAAAATCCTGATAACAATGTCGTAAAAATTGCAAAACAATCTGATTTAATCAAAATGTACAAAAAAACAGATAAAATTGATACAAGAAAATTTATTGATTTAAATGAAATAAGGAATACTCATACAAAACTGGAAAAACTGTATACACAATATACAGACGCCATTGCCAAAGGTGAAACTTCAGAACAATTCTTTAAAGGTCTGAAAAGATTAAAACGGAATTCCATATTATTAAATATCGGATTAAGCATTCTGGCTCTTGGAGTAGCAGTCCCCGGAGTGATGCTTGCAAAAAGACTTCTAAGTAAAAATGACAAAGAGTTTCACACAAAAGTGCAAATAAGGGAAAAACTTAAAGAAGAAGGTGTTATTTCTTAAATCCGGCTAAATGAATGCCTGTTATAAAGCTATGCTTCTAAATTCCCTTGTTCCCATTTTTTTGGATCAAACCTTAAGTCTTTAACTTTCATATTTAAAGATTTTAGATACGGAGTAAATTTTTGTATAAGCATTATTTTGTACAAAGAAAGTTCTTGTGCTACAACAGGATTTTGGCAAGCAATAACCATTATTCCACCGGGAAGCATGGAGTATGGTTTTGATTTTTTCTTAAATTTTTGAGGTAAAATATTGTCCCAGAAGTTAAAAAGGTTTGTTCTTGTCACAGCCTTTTTGAATTGCGGATTATCCATCATGGAATTCATGATGGAATCTATACCTTCAAAATCAGTGTACAAAACTTTACCCAAATTACCTCCGCTTCAACATTATATCTAATTTACTATTTAACCCCTTTGTGATAATATGCCCTTATGAGTTGCAACTTAGATAATATCATAAAAAATGCAAAAAAGATACTTCTTTTATCTCACATGAATCCTGACGGAGATACATTA
Source organism: Candidatus Gastranaerophilales bacterium (assembly GCA_905236505.1). GTDB lineage: Bacteria > Cyanobacteriota > Vampirovibrionia > Gastranaerophilales > Gastranaerophilaceae > CAG-196. Next base: position 10,102 of record CAJOPY010000060.1, on the reverse strand, counting down.
GGTTCAATGTGTGCAATGTATTCAATGATATATAAACGATTTAAGAAAAAGGCTGATATGAACATTGTTTCATCACTGCCTTATAATTACAAATTTCTTCCTAATATCGGACTTGCACAAAGGTATTATGACCATTCTCTTATTTATGATTTGGTTATAACGCTTGATGTTGCCGCAATAGACAGAGTATTGGATTCAAAAGTATTTTTTGACAAAGCAAAAATAACAGTTAACATAGACCATCACAAAACCAATCCGAAATTTGGAGATTACCAAATAATAGAACCAAATGCCAGTTCTTGCGGAGAAGTTTTGTACAATTATTTTAAATCAAATGGTTGGGAAATAGATACAGAATCGGCTATATGTTTATACACAGCTATTATGACAGATACCGGAAACTTTAAGTACGAAAATACATCTTCGGATACTTTCAGAGCCGTTGCCGATTTGGTTGATTGCGGAGTTATTCCGAATGAAATATATAAAAAATGCTATGAAACAAAAACGAAAAATTTTGTTTTATTCCAAAACTATTGCGTAAATAAAGCTGAATTTTCTGATGATAACAAAATTGTATATACAACTGTATACAAAAAGGATTTAGAAAAATTCAATGCCGGAGATGATTATACAGATGGAATTGCAGAAACTCTTCGTGCAATAGAAACAACGGATATTGCTTTTGTGGCAAAAGAAGTTGATGCAAAAATCACAAAAATATCAATGCGAAGCAAGAAAAAGGATGTAGCAGAGATTTGTTCAAAATTCGGAGGAGGAGGCCATACTTATGCTGCCGGCTGCACAATAAAGCTTTCTGTTTCTGATTCAATCAAAAAAATAATGAAAGAAATTACAAGTGAAATATAAGTTCAAAACACTGAAAAATATAATTAAATCAGTTGTAGATAACGATTTATTCGGGATGGCGGCAGAAATGGGATTTATGCTCGTTATAGGTTTTTTCCCGTTTATGTTATTTTTGATTGCAGTATTTGGCTGGCTCGGAAAACACACATTTATGAATACTCTTATGCAATTTATGCAAAGGGTTATGCCTGAGGATATAATAAATCTGTTAGAAAGAGTAATGAACGAAGTTTGGTTTTTCTCTAAAGGCGGACTTATTGCAGTTTTAGGATTTTGCATAACAGTAATTCTTTCTACTAACGCAATTGCAATTGTTGCCAAAGGACTAAACAGAGCATATAAAATAGAGGACAGCAGGTCATTTGTATATAACCGTCTGCTGGCATTTGTGATGGTTTTGGTAAATGCTTCCGTTCTTTTCTTAAGTATAGATTTAATTGTATTCGGGCAGGTAATAATAAAATTTTTAACAAGGTATTTGGGTTTAACCGTTCTTACCGGAAATATAATTTTGTTCTTCAGATGGCCGATTGCTTTTATAGCTCTGTTTATAATGGCTTATTTACATTATTACATACTGCCTGATCTTAGATGTGCAGAAAAATTCAGGCGAAGAAGCGCTCTTCCGGGTGCAATATTTTTTACCATATCATGGTTAATAGGTTCTTGGGGGTTTTCAATATACATAAACAATTTGCACACATATAACTTTGTATACGGAACAATCGGTGCTTTTGCCGTTCTAATGGTATGGTTGTATTATACTTCTATACTTATACTTGTAGGAGGAGAAATTAACTCACAGCTATACGAAAAATTAGAACGAAAAGAAGAAATTACAGTCAAGCGTTCAAAAAATTCTGAAAATAATAAATAAAGGAGGATATATGCGCAACGACGGAAGAGAAAACAATCAGTTAAGAGAAATAAAATTTACTCACAATTTTACAAAACACGCACTCGGCTCCGTCTTGGCGGAATTTGGAGATACAAAAGTAATTACAACTGCGTCTGTAGACTTTAAAAAGCCAAAATGGATGTCTGAAGAAGATAACAGAGGCTGGATTACAGCTGAATATTCTCTGCTTCCGTCCGCGACAAACACAAGATGCAAGCGAGAAAGAGAAAAAGTATCCGGAAGAACCCATGAAATACAAAGATTAATAGGCAGAAGTCTTAGAGCATGTGTTGATTTAGAAAAAATGTCCGGTATGACCATTACAATTGATGCAGATGTTATACAAGCAGACGGAGGAACCAGAACTGCAAGCATTTGCGGAGGATATTTAGCGCTAAAAGATGCTGTGGAAAAACTTATACAAGCGGGGCAATTGACAGAATCTCCGATAATTGAACCAATAGGAGCAATCTCAATCGGAATTTCGGATGGTGAGATTAAACTTGATTTAAATTATGAAGAAGATTCTTCTGCTCAAGTTGATTCAAATGTTGTTTTAACAAAAAGCGGAAAAATAGTTGATTTTCAAACCACATCAGAAGGAAATCCTTATGAATACGAACGAATGATAGAATTGTTCAACATTGCCAAAAAAGGAATATCGGAAATCATTAACAAATATTAAACAATTAAGTTTCGTATATATTATAGATGTTTTTCAATATTTGTTATAATAGAGCTTTTGGGCATGAGTCCGACCATGCGTTCAACAACTTGTCCGTTTTTAAATACCAAAAGAGTAGGAAGTCCGCTTACTTGATATTCTTTAGCGGAATCTATATTTTCATCGGTATTTATTTTTGTAAATTTTACTTTTTCTGACAGTTCTTGTTCAACTTCTTCTAAAATCGGCGAAAGCTTTCTGCAAGGTCCGCACCAATCAGCAAAAAAATCAACAATTGTAAGTTTATCGCTTTGGATAACTTCGGAATTAAAACTATTAACGTCTATTTCTTTGACCATAAAAAACCTCTCTTTTTATCTCTTGCTTAATATTACCATGTTTTAAATATTTATGCTATTATTAAGTTAGGGGAGTAAAATATATATTTTTAAAAGGAAATCTGAAATGCCTAGAAAAAAAGAGATAGAAATTATTTTAGATACAGAAACAACAGGGTTAGATTATACAAGAGAACGAATAATTGAATTTGCAGCCGTTAAACTTGAAAACGGAAAAATAACAGACGAATATCAAACACTTATTAACCCTCATCAACATATTAGAAAATCCAGTATTGCTGTACACGGGATTACGCAAGATATGGTTGAAGATGCGCCAAGCGAAGAAGAAGTTTTACCCAAGATTCTGGATTTTATAGGTGATTATCCTATTGTTGCCCATAATGTTATTTTTGATTACTCATTTTTAAACGAGGCAAAAATGAGAGTATTTGGTACTCCTTTAGAAAATCCTCGCATTGATTCACAAATGATGTTTAAAGAAATTGCTCCGGAACTTGAATCTCACGGACTGGAAGCTCTTACAAACCGTTTTAATGTTGATTTAACAAACCATCACAGGGCTATGGCTGATACAATGGGACTTGCGCTTGCTTACCCTAAATTAAAAAAACTCTATTTACAAAGACTTGATTGGCAAAAAAAACAATTGAAAAATGTTGATTACCTTTTTGACAGATATTTAAGAATACAACAAAGTATTGCTACTATGCAAGCAGAGCTTCAGGACTTAAAATCGGTTTTCAAATTACATTTTGACTTAGGAGGAGAACCGCTCGTTGCCGAAACCGGTGAAATGATGATATATCAATCAAAACAATCTTTCGGATATGATTTGCATGAAATAAAAGATGTTTTGGAAGATGTCGGAGCTTTGGAAAAAGCCGTAAAAGTAAACAACGGTTTTATAGACAGATTGTGTAACGGATTAAGTCTATCTGAAGAATATAAAGAAATTATTCGTGATGCAAGACAAGAAATCTCTGAAACAAGAAATATTCAAGTGATTAAACCATGCAAATAAGTGTTGGTGATGTTTTAACTTTAAAGATTGAAAAATTAACAAATCTGGGGCTTGGTATGGCAAGACCGGAAGGTTTTGTAGTTTTTGTAGAAAATTCTTGTCCGGAAGATGTTATAAAAGCAGAAATAATAAAGAAAAACAAACATTATGCAACAGCAAAAATATTAGAATTGATTAATCCCTCACCAATGCGAACAGAAGTTTTTTGTAAAATGCAAAAAATTTGCGGAGCCTGCCAGCTTCAATACATAAGTTATGATGCTCAATTAAAATATAAAAGAGAAATTGTGCAAGATTTATTAAAAGGATTAAGCGTAGAAGTCCGTGACGTAATACCTTCTCCGGATATAAAAGAATACAGACATAAAATTCAATATCCGATAGGACAAACTAAAAACTCAAAAAGAATTCTTGCAGGATATTATAAAACCGGAACGCATGATATTGTTAATATAAAATATTGTCCGATTCAACCAAGTTATTGTGATGATATTATTGAGTTTATAAGAAATAATACAGTTAAATGCGGGATTAGCGGATATGACGAAAACTCTCACAAAGGAGAATTACGTCATGTTTTAATTCGCACATCCTCTTTAAATCAAAAATCTTTGGTAGTTCTTGTTGTAAATGCCGATTTTGCATCAAAAGGCATAATAAAACTAGGTAATGATATATACGAAAATTTAAAAAATATATCCGGTGTTATTGTTAATTTTAATAATAAAAAAACAAATTTAATTTTAGGTGAAAAATCAAAAACTATCATTGGAAATAATTATATTGAAGAGATTTTGTGCGACAAAATATTTAAAGTCGGAGCAAAAACATTCTTCCAAGTAAATCCAAAAAGCGCAGATAATATTTTTAGGTATATTAAAAATTATATTTCATCAGAATTTAAAAAACCGGTTATTTTAGATGCATACGCAGGAATAACAGCTTTTGGCATTTGCTTGTCAGATATTGCCGAAAAAATTGTCAGTGTAGAAGAAGTAAATGATTCAGTAGAACTGGCTGAAAATATTATAAAAGAAAATGAAATAAAAAATATTGAAATTCATTGCTCAGATGCAGGTAAATTCTTTTCTAAAGAAGTTTTACTTGGCAGGCAGTTTAATATCACAGTATTGGATCCGCCCAGAAAAGGCTGTACAACAACAAGTTTAGATTACGCACTAAAATTAACTAAAGATAAAATTATATATGTTTCTTGCAATCCGGCAACTCTTGCTAGAGATTTAAAATATCTGACCGAACACGGGGCAAAAATTGAGTCTGTCCAACCTTTTGATATGTTTCCGCATACATACCACATTGAAAACGTCGCAATATTAGATGTACAAAAATTATAGGAGTAAAAAGTTTATGATAAAAGATAAATTAAAAAACGCAAAAAATTATTTTGGCATTTCAGACAACATTAAAGCAGGATTAAATTGGCTTCTTTCAAATGATTTAGAAAATATCCCCGACGGAAAATATGAATTATCAGACGACATATATGTAAATGTCCAAACCTACACAACAAAAGATGAAGGTCTGTATGAAGCTCACCAAAAATATACCGATATTCAATATATGATAAAAGGTGAAGAAAAAGCCGGAGTCAAGGATTATTCTTTGTGCAAAACAGAAACGCCGTATAACCAAAATAACGATATTGAATTTCTGTCATGCAGTGAAAATGATGAGTATTACAATCTAAAAGAAGGTGAATTTTTTATATTTTTCCCGCATGATGCACATAAACCTTCTATAAAAATAAGCGAAAATAAAAAAGTCAAAAAAGCTGTAGTTAAAGTTAAAATCTAAATTTTTAGTAATTTTGAATAAAATCTTCAAGTTTTTCTACCAAATATTTTTTTTCAAATTTTGGTAAAACCTCTTTAACAGAAGTGATTCCTTCAATTTTTTCATTGAATAAATTTTCTAAAAAACATTTATCATAATCAAACAAAATTGAACCATGCTGCAGTATATAACCGTTTTTTCTGCATTGAGCGGAACCTATTAGCTTCTTACCGTTAAAACATACATCTGCACCTGTTGATATAAGCATGCAATAATCATTTTTTGCTGAAACTTTTTTACTTCCTCCAAAATCCAATTGTATTCCGATTGTCCTAAAAAATTCTATCAATATTCCTGATATATATTTGTAGGAACCGGCTACATTTTCTCCATTTGGGATTTCAGATATAGGAGCTACAAAACTATAAGTAATCTCGTTATCATGCAATAAGGCCCTGCCTCCGGTAATTCTTCTTACAACATCAATATTTTGTACTTGAAAATGTTCTTTTTGATTTCGTCCGAGCGATATACACATAGGATTCCAACCGTATAATCTAAATATAGGTTCTTTTACTCTATTTTCAATACACTCATCCAACAAATCGGAATCTATTTTCATGTTTTCACTGCCTGTGTGAACACTGTATCTTATAAGCTTCATACATTCCCTATTTATTTTCTCTTATTTTTTTCAGCAAAGCATCATCATTTGTATGTTCCGCAAGCGGTTTTGGGATAAATAAATCCAAATATCTTCTTATAGCATATTGATCGGTCATACCGGATATGTAATCAGTTACAACTTGCGGTATTTCTGATTCCGGATAGTACGCTTTTAGCGTTTCTATATAATATTCATATAAAGCTGTGATTATATTTTTAGCTTTTTTCTCTTCCGCTTTTGCTATAGGATCTAAATATACATTATCAAACATCCATGTTCTCAGCTTTGTAACATAATACCAACCCTCTTCGGACATACTTACTTTCGGCTTATCCAAAGAACTTGTTATTACGTCCGTTATCATTTTTCCGAGCCTTGAAGATTGATTGTCTGAAAAATAATCTATACAATCCTTTGGTAAATCGTTCTCTGATATTATTCCCGCACGAACAGAATCTTCAATATCATGATTAATATACGCAATTTTATCTGCATACTGAACAACCTGTGCTTCCGGTGTTTTTGGTTTATATCCCCAAGAATGTGTTAGTATTCCGTCAACGGTTTCTCTGCATAAATTCATATCTTCCAATACATCTACCACTCTTACACTTTGCAGATTATGATGAAATCCCTCCGGTAAAAGAGCCGCCAAAGTATTTTCGCCGCAATGTCCGAAAGGTGTATGTCCCAAATCATGACCCAACGCTATTGCTTCTGTTAAATCTTCATTTAAACGAAGAGCCCTTGAAATAGTTCTTCCTATCTGTGAAACTTCAAGAGTATGAGTTAATCTGGTTCTAAAGTGATCATTATACGGAGAAAGAAATACCTGAGTTTTATGTTTTAGTCTTCTAAATGACTTTGAGTGTAATATCTTATCTCTGTCACGCTGAAATGCTGTTCTTATTGGATATATTTCTTCCCGCTCTCTTTTTCGTCCCAAAGATTCCTTACACTTAGTTGCATACGGGCTCAAATATTCATATTCTTTTTCTTCAAGTTGTTCTTTTATCGTTTTTGTTTTCATATATCTAATTATACTAAAGTCCGTTATTTATGTAAAATTTAATTTAATAGCATAAATATTTTAAATTTCATGCTCTATAACCCCTTTTATTTATAATAAACATTATCAAATAAAAAAATATTCAACAACATAAAATTGTATTTACTATACTTTTATTGTTTTTATTGTATATTTATCTTATGGAGAGTTTGGCTGAATTTATAATAAGAAAAAGGGAAAACGCAGGACTGTCAATGATAGGACTTGCAAAAAAAGCTAACATAAAGCAAGAAATTCTTGAAGATATTGAAGCCGGAAAAGAATTATTTTTGTCCGTAACACAACGACAACAAATCGCTCGCGCACTAAAAATATCTCCGAAAGAATTAAAAGAATATGAAAGAAGCTATGAATTTCAAACCATTTCCGATGACGTAATTGAAACCCTTAAAGAGCAAATTCTTAATCACAAAACGAATTTAAGATGTCCTATGTGCGGTGAACCGCTTGTGACACGCATAGCAAAAATGTATGACATTGAAGATAATGTTGTCTTACAACCGAAAGCTCACTGTGTAAAATGCGTTTTTCAAATAAAGGAATAATCGTAAATTTTTAAATAACAAAGGGGCGGTTTTGCACATTGTGCAAAACCGCCCCTCCTCATCAATAAATTATATTATTTTTGAATATCTTTTACTGATAATGCGATTCTGTGTTCTTTTGGTGTGAATTTCTTTATTAACACATCTACTGAATCACCAACTTTAAATAAATTGAACGGATTTACATTTTCTTCAGACATTTCCGCTACAGGAAGCAATGCTTCTACACCAGGAAATATGTTTATAAATGCTCCGAATGTTGTCACTTTGTTAACTGTTCCTTTAACAACCTGACCTTCTTCAAATTGTCCTTCAATTTGCTGCCATGGATTTTCACCCATTCTCTTTAATGATAACGAAATTCTCTTTAACTCATTATCTATTTTAATAATTTTTACTTCTATAGTATCACCCAATGTTAAAACATCTGAAGGATGTTTAATCCTTTGCCAAGAAATTTCAGATATCGGAAGTAATCCGTCTATTCCGTTTATATCAACAAATGCACCGAAGTCTGTAATTCTTACAACATTACCGGATACAATTTGTCCTTCTTCCAATGATGACAGTACATTGTCAACAACCTGATCTCTTTGTTCGGCAACGGCTTGTCTTTGTGAAAGAATAAGTTTATTTTTCTTAGGATCTGCTTCCAAAACTTTTACTTCTATTTTTGTATCTACCAAACCTTCAAACGGAGTTCCTGTTCTAAGTTGAGATGAAGGTATAAATCCTTTCAAATCTGCTATATCAACAAGTACACCGCCTTTTACGGTAGAAACAACTTTTGCAAGAATTGTATCACCTTGAATTTTTGCATCATTAAGTTGTGCCCATGCTTGAGCGTATGCAATTCTCTTCAAAGAAAGCTGCATGCAATCTTCATTATTTTCTTCTTTTAATACATAGAACTCTCTTATATCACCAACTTCCAATTCTTCAGAATCAGATGAAAGTTCTTTGTTCGGAAGAAATGCTTCCATTTTTGCGCCTTTTACGCTTACCAAATAGCCTTCCGTATCTTTTTTAATTACGGTTCCTTCTACAATGTCTGCTACATTATTAGACTTTGCAAAGCTTTCTTCCAATAATTGTTCAAACTCATCTAATGTTTGTGTTGTCATTTTTATTTTCCTCCTTTTATTTTATTTATAACTCTGTCTATTACTACCTGCGGAGTAGACGCTCCGGCTGTTATACCGATATTATTTGCACTTTTATAAAATGTTTCGTTTAATTCGGTGTCATTTTCTATATGTAATGTTTTTGTACAATTTTTTAATATTTCTGCTAAATGCGAAGTATTTGCGCTCTTTTTTGAACCGACCACTATCATTAAATCACTTTCTTTTGCAAGTTCTTTCGCTTCTTTTTGACGCATTGCGGTTGACATACAAATTGTATTATGAATTAAGACCTCTTTTGAGATTGTATTTAAATAATTTACCACATTATTTAATGAAGAAACCATTTGGGTTGTTTGCACAACAACGCCTACTTTTTTATGGTGCTTTATATCTTCTTCGTATGGCATTAACTCTTCTATTGTTGTTGCAACTACAACCTTATCTGTATATAAATCGGCATTTGCTTTTATCGCAAGAACTTCCGGATGATTTGGTTTGCCGACAATTACTACATAATAATTATTTTTTGCAAGCTCTATAGCCTTTTGCTGAACTTTTTTAACATCAGGACATGTAAGATCAACCAGCTCAAAACCGGCTTTTTTTATTTTTTCAAATACTTCCGGACTTTCTCCGTGAGAACGCACAATACAAATACCGCTTCCGGATTCGGGTACTTCATAAATTGTTTTTATTCCTAACAATTCAAGTTCCTTTATTACATCTGTATTATGTATTAGTTCACCAAGAATACATATATTTTTATCAGGATTTTCACGCTTTAATCTTTCGGCTGTTTCAACCGCGCGTTTCACACCATAACAAAAACCGGCAAACTTTGCTAATTTTATATTTTGATTATTCAAATATTTATATTTCGCTTTCAATTGGACTAGGGCTGGCGAATAATTTGTGCCTACCCAGTGATTATATTTAACAATAAACAATTCTAAAGGTCAACTTTCATTGAATATTAAATATAGATTTTTTGTTTTTAAGCAAAAAAAAAGCTATGAACTTTTTATCGTGCATAGCTGTTGATTAGGGATATGTGTATCGTCGTTTTTTAAGGAGTATAGTTATAT
>CAJOPY010000059.1 GCA_905236505.1 Candidatus Gastranaerophilales bacterium | reverse complement strand
TGCCAATCAAACGGAATGTAGCATCCCTCAATAATCAAGTTTTGCTTGTTTTCTATGGCGGTTTTAATCATTTCACGCACAATCTTCCACAGATAAATCGTTAGTTCTTCGTCATCCGTTACAGTTAAATCGGTTTGACTGCTACGGATTAACCCCATTTTCAGCAAATCTATTGATAAAATCGGGTAATGATACTTTTCAAGCAACTTCTGTGCCAAAAGCGTTTTTCCCGTGTGTGATGCACCTGTTACCAATATAATCATAGTCTGCTCTTTATTTCGGCTTTTTATCTGTTAAATGCTTTAATTTCCTGCTCCAGAAGGCGAAATACATTTGCTACCAAATATCCGTCAGCAATAGCGTGATTCATACGAACAGTTACAGGCATAACCAGTCTGCCGTTTTCCTCTCTGTATCTTCCCCAGTTAATAATAGGTGCAAAATACAAATGTCCATCGGGTAGTTCTATATTTAAGGCATCATAAGAAAGCCAAGATATATATGAAGCATCAAACCAATTAGGATGGCTTACCATATCAAGTCCATATTCTCTTGTTTTCTTCGCATTTTCAATATCCTGTATTGCATTGGCATAAAACTTGTTATAGTCCACATCATATTTTGTATATACAGGACTACACGTCTCTGTATCTTCGTGGAAAACATATTGTGTCGGATTAACAATATCCCAGCAAATCAGTTCATCACTCTGCCAAAGATATCCCATTCTGTAATCTTCTCGAGAGTTCATAACTTTGGAAAGAATATAAAGGAAATTGATGTAAAATTTTGTTTCTGTCTTTTTAGAATGCGCTACAAGTTCTGTAACATCAATTCTTGCAGTCATAGAGGTTGAACACTTACAATCTTCAGAGAAATGACGAAATACACCTTTTCTGTAATACGTTTCTTTATCAATTACTTTGTAGTTCTTTTGCGTCATTAGAGTAAACCTTAAAATATAAGTTAAAAGTTGTTTCGGCTATTGTGTTCTGATTTGGTAATACAATTTTTTTCTTCATTATGTACTCCTTTTGTTAATCTTATACTAGAAAATAAAGTTTTATGCAAGGTTAATAAATTTAATGTGAGTGACGGCTAATATTTTAAATTTTTAGGTTTTATGTTCGTTGATCTAAAGTTTACTTAGGTAAATATTAGTTAAAAATTCCACGATTGAATACCGAAAACAGTTTGGATTTGAACCAGCGACCGCTTTGCAGAAAAAATAGTATTTTCAATAAATTAATAAAAAGGTATCTGCTTTTTTAAAGATAATGGAAATAATTTTTTATTGTTATTAAACTCTGATAAAAACATTTTTGAGGAGAAATTTTATGAAACAATTGCCTATAGAGAATAAATTAAAAATTATAGAAGAATATAATAAATGCAAGTCTCCGGCCATAATTAAAGAAAAATATGGCATAAGTAAATCCACGCTCTATCATTGGATAAGCGTGTTAAACGTGAGAAAAGCCGGAAAATTCAGCTCAAAAAAATATTCTGCTTGGGATATTCATCTTATGGAAAGAGAGCTTCGTACTTTGCGTGAAGAAAATCAAATCTTTCGTGAAAGTCAATGTTCTGTTATTTCACCGATGAAGGATAAAATTGCGGCTATTGAAAAATTAAAAGATAAATTTTCTATTTATGCTATTTGTCGTACACTTAATTTGTCAAAGGCATCTTACTATCATAGAAATAAATATCGGCCGGAAAAAACATCATATCAAGAAAAAGATGAACAATTAAAGCCACTTATAAAAAAATATTTTGAAGAAAGCAAGGAACGTTTCGGATCGAGTAAAATTAAAATTGCTCTAAATAATATCGGAATTTCTGTCTCTCAAAAACATATAGATAAGTTAATGAAAGAAATGGATCTGGTTTGTAAGCAGACACGTATGAGATGTACTTGGGCCAGCAGAACATATAAATTCAGAAGGAACAGGCTTAAACAAAACTTTACTCAAGATACTCCAAACACTTACTGGGTAAGTGATATAACTTATGTACCAATAGAAAGTCATGATAATTTATATGGAATATGTGTAGTAATTGACTTATTTTCCAGAAAAGTTTTAAGCTTTCAAGTATCGGAATTTAGCAACACAGAGATGGTTTGGAAAACTTTTGATAGGGCCTTTAATTTGAGGGGTTGTCCGGATAACTTAACTTTTCATAGTGATCAGGGAGTTCAATATACAGCCTATAAGTTTAGAAAACATCTACGAGACTTGGGTGTAAAACAGTCTTTTTCAAATCCGGGATCTCCTTTGGATAATGCCGTAGCAGAAGCGTTCTTTAGTATTATGAAAAGAGAAGAATTGTCCCATAATTTTTATACATCAAAAGAACATTTGGAAGCTGTAGTTGCTGAGTATATTGATTTTTTTAATAACGTCCGTCCACATAAAAAATTGAAAAATCTTACACCAAATCAATACGAGCTGAGATACATTCACACACAACAAATGCAAGAGGACGAAAAAGAAAAAATGGATTTTATTAAGGATATTCTAGCTGACACAGCTGCTTAAAAAAAAGAACAACTTTCAGACGGTCCAAAAAAAGTGGTCTAAAAAGTTGTTCTTATTACACTTGGTCGGGACTATAGGATTCGAACCTACGACATCT
>CAJOPY010000058.1 GCA_905236505.1 Candidatus Gastranaerophilales bacterium | reverse complement strand
TTTAAATATCTCTTACATATATATAAAGTATTTATCTTTCTTAAAATTGCCTTTTTTATTGTCTTTTGTTAAGAAATGTAAAGACGAATTTTTAAAGATTTTGGGTAAATAAAAAGTATTCAAAATAATTCAATTTTGATACTTATTTTACAACTTCTAAAGTTTCGTAATCATTTAAATACGGCAAATGTTCTTCCGTTATTAGTTCTCCCGGCAGCAATATAGAAATACCAGGAGGGCATTCAGCCACGACTTCCGCTGAAACTCTTCCTATTGCATCTTGTTTTTTTATTGTTTCTTTATCAGAATAGAACGCATCACGCAAACTCATGACAATTTGCGGTTCCAACATCGGCATATGTTTACGTTTTTCTAAATAATAAATATCCTTATAATCGCGCGATGCTATTTCAGTAAGCGCGTCAGCAAGATATTTAAAATCAGAGCGTTTATTTCCCACATTACAAAGAATTAAAACACCTATATCGGAAGCTGATTCAACCTCTATTTTGAAATCTATTTCTAAAATAGATTCCAGACGTTTTCCGGAGAGTCCGTCTATTTTAATAAATACTTTCGTTACATCTGTTTTATACCCAAAGTCACCTTTTAATTGATGAAGCTTCGGAATATTATCTAACCTTTTTCTTAAATATTTTGCATTTTCTACCGCTTTATCTATTTGCTTCAAGCCAGATTGAGTTTGAAGATTTGCCCTTGCTGCGTCTAAACTCGCAAGAAGCATTAGCGAAGGACTTGTTGTGTGAAGAAGCTTCAAAGCTTTTTCAACACTTTTTTCATTTAAACAAGACCCTTTTGATATATGTAACATTGATGTTTGGCTCATACTTCCGCCGGTTTTATGAAGTGAATGAACAACAGCATCAGCTCCGAGTTTTAGCGCAGTTTCGGGAAGATGTTTATTGAAATTCCATAAACATCCGTGAGCTTCATCTACAACTAATGGTACACCGTATTTTTTACATACACTGCTTATAGATCTTACATCGGATACAACCCCTTCATATGTGGGATTTGTAACCCAAACCATAGAAATTTTATTATCTTTTTTTAGTTCATTTTCAATTTGCTCTGCATCAATACTTCCCCAAATGGACCAACCCGGAATTCTTTTCGGGCAAATCCAAACAGGTTCTGCACCTGATATTATTAATCCGGTCAATATTGAACGATGGCAATTTCTGTTTACCAGCACTCTATCCCCTTTTTTTGTAAGTGCCATTGCAATTGCCAAATTACCGGCTGTAGACCCGTTTAAAAGGAAAAATGTTTTTTTTGCACCAAAAGCCTCTGCAGCAAGTTCTTGCGCTTCTTTAATGGGACCGGTTGCCGGATGAAGAGTGCCTAAGTTATCAAATTCATCAGTTGTATCTATGTTTAACGCTTTTTGTCCGATAAGTTTTTTAAAATCACCATAAACAGCCCTGCCTTTTGTATGACCGGGAATATGGAATTGGTATGTAGGATTTTTATATGCTTCGTATAGCGCTTCTACAATTGGAGCTTTTACTTTGGTTGAATATTTTTTATTATTAATTTTTATTTCTTTTGCCAATCATCTGTTCCCTTTTTTGCGGTTAATGCATAACAGTATAATACCCGAAAAAAATTTTTTTTGCTAATAAAATATTTGGATTACAATATATAATATGAAAAAAGTTATTATATGCGGATTAGGGGCAATCGGGATGACTTATGCGGAAAAGCTTGTAAACAGTTGTTTCTGTGATTTACGCATTCTTGTTGACAAAGAACGATTAGAAAAATTAGTAAAAAATCCGCCTTTATTTAACGGTAAAGCTCTCAGTTTAAAATATTTACTTCCTGAAGATGATTTTAAAGCCGATATAATCATAATTTCAACTAAGTCACAAGGGCTTCAATCCGCATTAAAAAATTTAAAAAACCATGTAAAAAATAAAACTTACATTATATCATTGATAAACGGAATTTCTTCGGAAAAAATTATATCTGAAGCTTTTCCTGAAGCGATTGTTCTTAAATCTTATTTTATAGGACATAGTGCCGTAAGAATCGGCAATTCCGTAACCCAAGACGGTGTGGGAAAAATCGTAATTGAAGAAAATGATTATATAACACAATTTTTTAAAGAAAATAATATAGATTTTTTGATTCCTGATGACATTGATTATTCAATGTGGCTTAAATTCTTACTTAATCTTTTTTCAAATCAAGTGTCTGCTGTTTTGAATATGACTTTCGGAGAAATGAAAACCAACAATCACTTTTTGAATTTTGCCGAAAAAATTATTGAAGAAGTAAAATCAATAGCTAAAAAAGAAGGAATAAAAAATACAGATAACTTAAAAGATGATGCAATAAAGGCTCTTTCTCTTATGTGTAATGAAGGAAAAACTTCTATGCTTCAGGATATATTGGCAAAAAGAAAAACAGAGGTTGATATTTTTGCCGGAGAAGTAATTCGTTTGGGGAAATTTTACAACATACCAACACCTTATAATCAAGTTTTATACGATTTAATTAAAATTGCGGAGGAAAAAAATGAACATAGCATTCATTCCTGTTAGAGGCGGAAGTAAATCTATACCGCTTAAAAATATTAAAATATTAAACGGAAAACCTTTGGTTTATTGGACTGCATTTGCGGCAAATAATGCAAAATGTATAGATAAGGTTGTAATCGCAACAGATAGTGAAGATATTAAAAAAACAGTAAATAAATTTGGATTTAACAAAGTGGAAATATACGAGAGATCTTCTAAGAATGCCCAAGATACTTCTTCTACAGAAAGCGTTATGTGTGAATACATAGAAAATGTAAAACTTAAAGATGAAGATTTATTTTTCCTAATACAAGCTACTTCTCCGATGCTAAAATCCGAACACATAGACGGAATGTATAATTCATTTGTTTCAAGTGATTATAATTCAATGTTTACTGCTGTAAGAGAAAAACAGTTTCATTGGATAAACACAGACTTAGGGGTTAAGCCGATAAATTATGATTACAAAAACAGACCCAGAAGACAAGATTTTGAAGGCATTTTTGCCGAAAACGGAGCATGCTATATAAACTCAGTTAAAAATATAAAAAATGAAAAATGCAGACTTTCAGGAAAAATAGGAGTGTACGAACTTCCGTCGTACACAGCCTACGAGATAGATGAACCATCTGATTGGATTATATTAGAAAACATTATGCAGCAGATTTAAATCTGCCGCATAATCATATATTTATCAAATTTTACTTCTATAAATCATAAAATTTTATTGAATTAAGCCATTCTGTCACTTTTTTCTCTGTTTCTTCTCTGTTATTTTGTGCATACATACATATGACAAAAGAGTGTGTGTTAAAGAATTTATAAAAATATTGTGTGATTTTTATAAAAAATATGATACAAGCTTTTAACAAACAATAACCTTCGTTTCAAAAAAGAACCCATATTCCTATGGATTCTTTTCTAATTGGTCGGGAGTGGTAAACAACACACGATTCGAACCTCCGACATCTACGTCTTTAAAGCAAGTGTGCAAGCTTTTTCATTAAAAAAGAGTCTACTCAACGTAAACCCTTTTATTATTGGTCGGGATGACACGATTCGAACGTGCGACCCCTTCGTCCCAAGCGAAGTGCGCTACCAAGCTGCGCTACATCCCGTCAACCATATTAAATTGTCATTTTTGGGACGCAGCTTGGTATATCTTTAATTCGGCTCCATCAAGCCATACGGCTTTCCATTCGCCTGCCCTACTACGAACTGTCCACCGGACACTTCTACGCAGGGAACCTGCTACATCCCGTCAACCGTTTTGGGTTCTCGCTTTTTTCGGCAAAAGCTTTACACCCCTGCGGTCATAATTAATACTACTTTAAACAAAACCTAAAATCAACTGTTATTTATTCTAAATTTTTTATAAAATCGTCTTCACTAAATTCTTTGCCTGTAAGCATCTTTATTAATTCGTATTCCCCTAACAAAGCTCCGTGTCTAAAAATATTTCTATTTAAATATTTTGCGGTATGTTCATTTTCCGTAATGCTTCCTAAAACGGACTTCAGGTGGTTATATATTTGAGCTTTCATAAGAGATGCTCTAAAATAATTTTGGTAATACGCAGGATGAGAAAGGTAGTGAGGAATTGTAGCCCATTCGTTATCTTCCTCTTCTTCTCTTTTTAGATACTTTATTTTTAAATTTTTCCAAAGAATTTTTGGATTTTGTGTAATATCATTATAAAAACTTCTCTCAAAATCAATTATCAATAAACTTTTTGATATAAAATTTGCTTCGTCATCTTTAAGTGAATTTTTGAATTCCGATAATAGTTCCGGTGAAAGAATGTCTTTCAAAACGTCTTCTTTTTTAATAATATCGCCCATCATCATCGCAATTGCTTCCGTAAACGCAGATGATGCCGGTTGCCTATCTAAAAACGGCTTCGTTACAGGAAGCCCCAAATCATAAACACAGTGTCCGAGTTCATGATTTAAAGTATTTAAACTGACAATATTGTTTGTAAGATTAGCTAAAATTCTTGAGTCTTTACCTGCTTCTACTCCAAAACAAAAGCCATGTGTGTTTTTACCTTTTCTTGGGTATAAATCCAATGTTAATTTTCCTGATTTTTCAAGCGTGTTTATGTCGTAACCCATACCGGCATAGATTTTTTTAGCAAGATTTAATATATCATATTTTTTTAATATATCGTTTACTCTTTTTTCAGGATTTGATTTCAAAAGTAAACCGAAGTGGTAATTTTGAAGTACTTTCGTTTTGTAAAATTCTTTATATTCATCAACTCTTTTTTGTTGAATTTTTTCTATATAAGGTTTTGCTTTTGCATAAGTATCATAAATCAGCTTATCCAAAAAAACAGTGTCTGTATCATAGTCTTCATTAAGTTTATACTCAAAAAAATTGTTATATCCCTTTGTTTTTGCGAAATTATTTCGTATTTTTACAAATTCTACAAGATCTTTAGATATCAAATCTCCACCTATAATTTTTGCCTTGTATGCTTGTTTACGAATACATTCATCAGTTTCTGTTTGAGTGATTTTTACTAATTCTGCCTTTGAAACCTCTTTTCCGTCAATTTTAGGAATATAAGAATTATATTTTTTAGCAATTTCATTTTCTTTAATACGCAATTCTTTGATTTCGTCACCGGTATTAATTTCTTCGTCAAAACTTCTTAATATATCTTTCAATTGTTTGGCATCATGAGTATTAAGATTTTTTTTATCCAATGTTAAAAATTGCTCATAAAGTTTTTTATTTTTAAAGATTTTTGCATATTCTTCCTGCGATTTTTCATAATTACTAAGAGTTTGCGGATTAGAATTTGTATAAAATTCCCAACAAGCCTTTTCAAGATTAACCGATGCAGGCATCAGCCGTTCTGATAAATTTTCACTAAGTTTTAAAAATAGTTTTGTTTGGCTCATAATATACCTCTTTAAAGCATTATAACATAATTTATAAGAGAAATACTTGTACATATTTGTATATTTAAACCTTCTTGATTTCGGGTTTTGTTTAAAGTAATATTGATTATGGTTATTGAGTTTCAGTAGACTTGTGTTAAACAATAGCCTAAATAGTACTTGTCAGGACGTAGCAAGGACTCCGCGAGTAAGTTGACTAAATGTCAAGTTGCGAGATGGAGAGAGTGGTAGCAACGCTACCAAGCTAAGCCCAAAATATGAAAATAAAATAACAATTTTGCCTAAAAAAAGGCAAGAACCAAAACGGTTGTCGGGACGTAGCGCAGTTTGGTAGCGCACCGTGTTCGGGTCGCGGGGGTCGCAAGTTCGAATCTTGTCGTCCCGACCATTAAACAAAAAGAACTTGTATTTTACAAGTTCTTTTTGTTTTAAATGCATATGCATAATAACATTCTATACCTTGTAACAAGACATTTGGTATAATTTAGACCGCCATTTGCGTATAAATCGACACTTGGCGCTTTTTAGTGTTTTATCGCTCTGCGTTTAGGTTTGAGGCAGGTCGGAAGTGTCGAAAAAAGCATTTCAAAAGTCCGATTTGGCAGGGAAGTGTCGATTAAAGTCAGTACCTTTGCCATTTGGTTCAACCCCAATTATAGCGAGGTTTTGGAGGGGATTTTTTATATTACAACTCAAATGCGTATTTTTCGCCACTTGTA
>CAJOPY010000057.1 GCA_905236505.1 Candidatus Gastranaerophilales bacterium | reverse complement strand
TCCCATTATGAAACAATCCGCTCTCTTGTTAGCGCAATCCGCACTTTGTACATTATTCATACACGCACTACAAGTACCGTTTTGAAAAGCATTTGCTATCATTTGCGTATAACATGCAGCACGTCCGCCTCTTCCGGTTGGAGATACTATTTTGAATTTCATATTTCGCATGTTATAAAATTCAACATAATTGTCTAAACCGCGAATATCTACCTGTTCTTCTCTATTTTCATCATAATAACTTTCATTAATCAATATTTCGTTGAAATAATTAATACCTTGTTTTATGTAATTTGAGTATATTCCGCCATGTGCATCATCATCAATACCTTTACGATAATCTCCGTTCTGAAAATCCGCAGGACGAATATAACCTTTGGCAATAGGTTCAGTTGAATTATTATTCTCAGAACTTGCGAGAAAAAACGGATTTTTATCTTTTAGTTTTTGATAAAATTCATCGTAAGAATCTGTGAGCGTTGCACTTCTTCCTCCGGGACCGACTGCTATAATTTCAAAATAGCTCACATTTGTCGGAACTTGAAATGTGCAAGCACCTGTATCTTGTGAAGCCGAGTGAGTTGTTTCTGTTGCATTTTTTTTGGTTAGATTATAATATTCTTGCAAATTACCATTCTGGTCATAATAGCATTCATAAATTCCGTGTATTGCTTTTGCGCGTGGAGATTTTACCTTGCGGGTACCTATTACCGGTACCATCGCAGCCCCAACTACCATCGCGACCAACATTGTTATCAACAATTCTGCTATTGTAAATCCGCATAACATGCGTGTTAATGTTTTCTTCATAACGCTTTCTTCTTAACTCATTGCCACTTAAGGTTTCTAATATATCGTTTGTCCGGTCAGAAAATTTATTTTATATATTGTTTATATTAATTTTACATACACGGGCTTAATTCTATTATATCATATGTAATATAAGAAGTGAACCCCCCTTTTTTTAATTTTCTTTTTACACCGCTCACCCTCCCCAACCCTCCCTCCGAAGGGAGGGAGTTTGTTTAATTTACTGCTCGCCCGCTCCGGCTCTCCCTCCGGAGGGAGAGATTCCACGCCATTCATAGGAAGAGGTTATATACCGAGTTTTCTTTTTATTATCTCCATTTTATTAAGCATATCCTCATTCTCGGAATATCCCAATGCATAAGCTTTTTTATACATCTTTAACGCTTTTCTGTACTGCGCTCGTTTTAAATAAAAATCTCCCAAGTAATAATACGGAGCAGGTGAATTAGTATTCACTCCCATCGCTTGATAATAATTACCTTTTGCGTATCTGTCCTTGCCAATTAAATCATACAGTTTCCCCAATCTGAGCGAATAATTCTGATTCTCAGGAGTCTTATTCTTCAACATGGTATATAAATTTAGCGCTGCTGTAGTATCTTCACTCAATTCCCCGCCGCTTTTTAATGCCTTATCATAATAAAATTCCGCTCGCGTAATTAGCTCACTCTCCTGAATTGCGTTATAATCAATAGGAATACTGTACTCCACTCCGCCACTCATCGCAGAGTGCACAGATAACGTATTCATAAATATCAGACATGTGACTATTAAAATATTAAACAATCGGTGCATAAATTTATCTTAACATAATATTACAATTCTATTACATCAAAATATTTTTTTGTAAAATATATACAGAGGATTTAAGATTGAAAGAACTTATTTGCTTGGTTGTATTTTTAGTTTTGTCAACACTGTTTGCTATCGCAATGGTTTTGGCAGGTTTTGTATTTCAATATAAAAAAAATACCAATCTGAAAAACTCAACCTATGAATGCGGTATAAAACCTACACAAGACGCAAACATTAGATTTGATATTAAATATTTCTACTACGCTATCGCTTTCCTTATCTTTGATGTAGAAACAATTTTTCTCTATCCGTTCGCGCTCTTCGTTAATGCTCTCGGTTTATTTGCAATTGCAGAAGCTTTCATCTTTATATCTTTACTCGTTCTGGGACTCGTTTTCGGAATAAATAAAAAATTGTTGAGGTGGGCTTGAAATGGGAATAATTCTATCTTCTGTTGACTATATTCTTAACAATGCCAGAGCAAATTCCCTTTGGCCGCTTACTTTTGCAACTTCTTGCTGCGGAATTGAAATGATGCACACAGTAGCTTCCGATAACGATATCGCACGTTTTGGCTCTGAAGTCTTTAGAGGTTCACCCAGACAAGCAGATTTGTTGATTTGTGCCGGAACTATTACGCATAAAATGGCTCCGGTTCTGCTCAGGCTCTATGAACAAATGGCTGAACCAAAATATGTTATTGCTATGGGTGCATGTACCTGCGGGGGCGGAATGTTTTGCGAAAATTCTTATTCAGTCGTCAAAGGCATTGACAAAATTATTCCGGTAGATATCTATCTCCCGATGTGTCCTCCTAAACCAGAAGCTCTAATTGATGCAATAAGAAAACTTCAAAAAAACATACTAAAAGAAAGTATAACCGGAAGAAAAGAATTTTTGAATTCCCATAAAACAAATTTACAAGAAGAAAACGGTATTTTAGTAAAAAAGGAGGCTTTATGAATATATCCGAGTTACAAAATGTACTTAAAGAAAGTAAAATTGAAAATGATAAATTAATTATATCCAAAAATTTGCACGATACTATTTTAAGTATTAAAGATAATTATAATTTTGATATACTTAAAAGTATAACCGGAATTGACTGCGGAAATAACATTGAATTGATATATCATCTGTATTCTGTTCCAAATCAGGAAGATTTACTAATATCAACTTATGTAACAGATTCTGCAGAAACCGTGAGCGATATTTTTGAATCCGCTAAAGCTGATGAAAACGAAATTTATGATATGTTTGGTGTACAATTTGACGGCAACGCTGATTTAAAACGGCTTTACATGCCGGAAGGCTGGAACGGACACCCTTTACGCAAAGATTATACAGGAAATGACACAAGGTTGGCTTGGAATGACGAAAACAACGCTTAAGCTAAATCTCGGACCGCAGCACCCTTCAACTCACGGCGTATTAAGGCTAATTTTGGAGCTTGAAGGTGAAAAGATTTTATCTTGCGAACCTGATATAGGATATTTACACAGAGGTATGGAAAAAATGGCGGAAAAACTGTCATATATTCAATATCTTCCTGTTGTTGACAGAATTGATTATTTAGCCGGTTGTTTTTACTCGGAATTATTTTGCAGAACTATAGAAAACGCTCTTAACATTGAATTATCCGAGCGTGACAAAAATATAAGAGTATTATTATTGGAACTTAATCGCATAAGTTCGCATTTGCTTTGGATTGGTGCTTTTTTAATGGATTTAGGCGCTGTATCGCCTTTCTTTTACTCTATGAGAGAAAGAGAAATGGTCCTAAGATTCTTTGAAAAATTGACCGGACAGAGAATGATGTACAACTATTTTGTTTTCGGCGGAGTTCGCAACGATATCGGATATATTGATGACATTAAAGAAATAATAAAAATCTTACCAAACAAAATTAAAGATTATGAAAGAATAATTACAGACAATCCTATTTTCCTTGCCAGAACTAAAAACAAAGGAATATTAGAGAAAAGTGTTGCTGCAAATTACTCAATAACCGGAGTTAATTTAAGGGCATCAGGCATCTCCTATGATTTAAGACAAAATGATTATTTATATAAGGGATATGAATTTAATCCTGTTGTTTTACAAGGAAAGGATGCTTGGGCAAGATATAAAGCCCGAATACTGGAATTAAAAGAGAGTCTGAATCTCATCCGACAAGCACTTGACAAAATAAGTAAGACAAAAACACAAGCTAAGACATTTATATCACCGCTAGGAATAAAACTTCCCGAAGGAGAATATTATAATGAAATTGAAGCTCCCAGAGGGTTAGCTTCCATCTATATAAAATCTTTAGGTGACAATGTGCCGTATAGGCTTAAGTGGAGAACCGGATCATATTACTCGGTAAACTTATTAAAAAAACTACTTCTTGGCGAATTTTTAAATGATGCCATTGCAATTGCAGGCTCACTGGATATAATTTTACCGGAGGTCGATAAATAGTGAACTATTTGTATTTTTTATATACAGAAATATTAGCAAAATATAATATTCCGAAATTATTTGGAGAGATTACCTTTTATATAATTCCTTTTTGCGTTCTTGCTGTGGCTCTTCTAATTATAGTATTAATTTTAGTGCTTGCCGAAAGAAAACTTCTCGGATGGTTTACACAAAGAAAGGGGCCTAACAGAGTAGGCTGGTGGGGAATATTGCAAACTCTTGCTGATGCATTAAAACTGCTGTTAAAAGAAAATATTACACCGTCAAAAGCTGACAGATTTTTATTTAATTTAGCTCCTATTCTTGTTTTTGTTCCGGCAATGACTTTGCTTGGCATTATACCTTATAGTGCCGAATTCACTTTTGTAAACACCTCTTCTAATATAATTCTGTATCTTTTACTTGCCGCATTTCCTATTGTCAGTATATTTTTGGGAGGTTGGGCAAGCAATAACAAATATTCATTAATTGGTGCAGTAAGAAGTATTGCACAAGTTCTCAGCTATGAATTACCAATATCTTTCGTTGTTATAGGTATAGTTACACTGGCTTCTTCTATGAATTTAACCGAAATAACACTTTCTCAATATACAAAATACGGCATTTTAGGTTGGTATATATTTCCGTGCATATTAGGTTTTATTATTATGTTTTTATGTATTTTAGCAGAATTAAACCGGTGTCCTTTTGATTTACCTGAAGCTGAAAGCGAACTTATTTGCGGATATAATACCGAATATTCCGGAATGCGGTTTGCTATTTTTTATCTGACGGAATATGCGCTTTTATTCGGAAATGCATTATTTCTTTCTGTTCTGTTTTTGGGCGGGTATTTATCTCCTTTTGGCGCATACTTAAGCCATATATTTTTCGGAGAAACCGCTTTTGCAAATATTTTAGTTTATTTTGAACAAGTTTTTTGGCTGATTTTTAAAGCAAGTTTAATTATCTTTGTTGTAATATGGATACGAGCAACATTACCAAGATTGGCATCTTTTGATATGCTAAAGTTCTCTTGGGCAGTACTTCTGCCGCTTTCTATAATTAATCTTCTTTTCATGGTAATTTTTAAGTATATTACCGGAGGTGCTGTATGAGAGCTTTATTAATCGGTCTTTTAACAGTATTTAAGCATCTTTTTATGCGTCCCGTTACGTTGGAATATCCTGAAAAAAAACGTGAACTTTCACCGGCATTTCGGGGGAAATTATACACTTCAGGGTGTATCGGCTGCGGAATATGCAAAAAAGTATGCCCGTCAGGAGCTATTCAATACAATAAAGACAGTGATAATAAAGTTACATCATATACGTTTGATTTGAAAAAATGTATATTTTGCGGAAATTGTATGTATTATTGTCCGAAAGGAGCAATAAAAATGGAACCGGAATATGAATTGGGATCTGATAATATAAGTGATTTAAAATTAAGCTACAAGGGAGGTAATAATGATTAGCACTAATCCCATAGTTTTTTACTCGGTATCAAGCTTAATTATATTTTTTACACTCTTTACACTTTTTGCAAAAAAAATAATCAATTCCCTTCTTGCCTCTGTTTTAGTGTTCTTTTTGGCAGCAGTAATGTTTTATATTCTCGGTTCGGAATACAATGCGATTATACAAGCTATTATATACGGTTTGGCAGTTCCTATTGTCATTGGTTTATCAATAATGTTTACTACAGGTAAAACAGAAAATATAAAAAGTTATAAAAATGCTCTTATTATAATGACTTTTGGATTTGCATTTTTATTATTTTTTATTGATTCCGTTATTTTTTCAATAATAAATCTTCCCGATACATTTAATATCACAGGTATTAATCAAGCAAATGCTTTTAATGTTCTCTCAGCATTTGCAAAAGGAATTTTTATTAATTATGTATTAGGATTTGAACTTATTTCTTTAATGCTTACCATAGTTATTGCGGGAATAGTACTAATTAAAAACAAGAAATCGTCTATTTAAATATATGAAGACAGAAAGGTTTTAAATGGAAACAGAGATTACAATTTATCATTATTTATTTATTGGATTAATTTTATTTTTAATGGGATTATTGGGATCTGTTATAGCAAAAAATGTTATTAAAGTTCTTATTTCCATTGAAATAATGTTAACCGGTATTAATCTGAATTTTGTAACTTTTGGAACTTTTTGCGGCGGAAATAATTTTGACGGATATGTTTTTACATTGTTCTATACCGGAATAGGTGCGGTTGAATTTGGAATTGCATTGTTTATATTTTATTTAATGTTTCAGAAAAAAGAGAGTGAAAATATAGAAAGATACAGTGATTTATAATATGACAAACTTAATTTTAGACAATATTTCTTTAATACTTCTTTTACCGCTATGGATATTTTTAATAATAATGGCGGGAAGATTTTTTTCGGTTTTTGTTAATAAAAAAATAATATATATTTTAACCCTCAC
>CAJOPY010000056.1 GCA_905236505.1 Candidatus Gastranaerophilales bacterium | reverse complement strand
GACAAAATCTCAATTATTACGGATAAAAGATATGTTAAGAATTTGTAACATATCTTTTATTATTCAGCAATAATAAATAATAAAAATTTTTTATTTATGTATACGGGGAAAACTAGAGGAAAAGAATTATGTCGATTAATTCTGTAGCTTATAATGCTGCGAATTATAAACATCTATATTATCTTGGGGCAGTTGCAGCCGGAGCTGCATTGCCGGCTAGTGAAGGCAATGAACTTGGCCAACAATTATTATTTGGGGCCGGAGTAATTGGCGGAGGTTCCATTGTATTACAAGGTGGCGGATGGTTATGGCAAAATCGAGGGAATTATATAAACGCATTTAAGGCCGTTAAAGAAAATGCAAGGTTAGCAAGAGCAACAAGATCAGCTATAAAATCAGGTTCTTGGTTGAATCCTATCACGTTTATTCGTGATATGCGAAACTATAATAAACTTCAAACTATTGGTAATCAAATTTATCGGATGCCAAACCAATGGGATGAATATACAAAATTATTACAACAAGGAAAAACTAAAGCTGCAGAAAAACTCAGACTGGAAAGCTTTAGCAACGCAAGAAAAGCTTCCTTATATAACGCAGCCGATAAAGAATTCAATATAATTAAAAAACTAGCAGAAGAAGGTAAATTGAGCGGAAGAGCTCTAGAAGCAAGATTATCCAAAGTTGGCAATATGATCGATAAAGCCCATTTAAAAGTACTTAATGGCATTAAATCTGGTGAAATTGTAACAAAAGGTTTCTGGGCAAAATTGGCTCAAAAATCGGGTTGGAATAAAATAAACCGTGGAGTACTAAAATTAGCAACAAAAGAAGGAACCGGAACCGGAGCTAAAGCTGTTCGAGCACTTGGAAAAGGCGGTAAAGCATTCATAAAAGGAGGAGGCCCACTAACTTTTGCTATAGAATTAGGTCTTGAGACTCCCGAAATAGTACAAACATACAAACAACTTGGAAGTGGCGCCGGAACCAAACAACTTGCAAAATCAGCAGTTGTAGCAGGAGCATCTGCCATAGGTTGGGTTGCAGGAGCAAAAGCAGGTGCTGCTATAGGTACTTGTATCGGAGGCCCGATTGGTACAGTGGTCGGCGGAGTACTTGGTGCAGGACTTGGTATATTGGGCAGTTGGCTATTCGGTAAAGGTGCCAAGGCTGTTGTAGGCCCATCAGAATTAGAAAAAGCAAGAAGAGCAGCTGCTGCAAAATATGGGCAAGCTGCACTCACAAGTGATAAAGGTAAAGTTGAGCTTGGAACCGCAATACAAGATAAAGCCGCACAAGAAGGCGGAATTAGAGATAAACAGCTTATAGCTGCATATGAAAAAATGTTGAAAGACAGAAAAGATTTACTGGAACAATGCACTATAGCATCTCAACAACATCAAGCGGAATGGCTAGCAGAACAAGAAAATGCACAAGGTGCTATCACACAACCTGAAGGAAATATTTTTGCACCATAAAAAACGTCCGAATTTCGGACGTTTTTTATTTAAACTGCTGAAATGTTGAAATCTCTTTCGGCTTTAAATGCTGAAGATTCAAAAATTCGTGTTAAAAATTTTTCAATCTTAGCTTCCATTGTAGAAATTTCTTCTTTCAGAGCTTTGTAGCTTTCTTCTTTTACATCCTGAAGTGCTTTTTCAAAAATCTCGTCGTGATACATGCAACAAATCTCCTTATCTTCACATATTCCCTAAACGACATTTTTCAGACAAAACTTTAAAGATTTTTTGAATATTGTTACAAAATTTATTATTTCTACAAAATAATACTGGTTTAATGTAGAATGTTTACATCGGGAGACAAAATAATGGTTAATGATTTTCTTACAAGCTATGATTATTATTCAAGCAGACGTGATATGGAAATTATATCATCAATCGTTGATGCACTAAAAAAAATCTTAGAAGAAGATAAATTACAGACACAGCCATTATTTTTGAAAACATCGGAAAATCTTATATTAAATATTGCACGAAAAGTAGTTCAGGAAAAGAAAAAAACTTTTCTTATAGGTATAACAGGTGAAAGCGCATCCGGAAAAACAGTTTTTGTCGATAACACCATTCACGCATGCGTGAAAGAAAAAAAAGAAGGCATATATACTGTCATTCGATGTGACGATTATTATAAAGATACATCCAAAGAACTTCAAGAAGCCGGAAGCTATGAAGAATTATTTAAAACTGGATTTAGTTTTGATACCCCTGATGCAATAGATTTAGATTTAATGAAGCAGCACCTAGTTGAGTTAAAAAAAGGAAATACCGTAACCTCACCAAAATACGATTTTGTGACATGCGTTTCAGATCCTAACGGTGATATTAAAAAGCCGGCTAAAGTTATTTTAACTGAAGGACTT
>CAJOPY010000055.1 GCA_905236505.1 Candidatus Gastranaerophilales bacterium | reverse complement strand
TTCTTTTATTACAGATGTCTTAAATCCTTGCGGAGTTTGTGTATTATACAATTTTGACCTGTCTATTGTTTTAATAATCTTTCCGTTTTCATCAACTTCTTTTATAGTATCAGTTGTTTTTGCCATAACTGATACAGCACCTTTTGCAATTGTTTCATTAATAGTATTTTCTATGATATCTTCACTTATAAGAGGACGGGCACCATCGTGTATTAAAACAAAGTCATTTGTTACAAACTTTAGAGCATTATATACAGATTCTTGACGGGATTGTCCGCCTTTTATAATTTTAATTGTTTTATTTTCATAAAATAATTCGGACAATATTTGGATTATTTGTTCATTTGCAGAGATTATTATCTCACTGATATTCGGATTATCAGAAAATCTGTGCACTGTATATTCTATTATCGTCTTATTATTTATTTTTTCCAGCAACTTATTTGTATTGCCGTAACGCGACGAAGTCCCGCCTGCTGTAATTATAACTGATATTTTAGTCATTGTTTTCTCCGAAATGATCGTATACATCTAATTCATCATATTCTTTATATTTTTTGCCTGATATATTCAGCCTGATACCGTCATATTTTTCCACATATCCTATTTTATATATATTTTTCATTCTGTTTGCAAAATCCTCAGGAATAACAGCAACCAGTTTATAATCCTCCCCTCCGAATAGCAATTGCTCCTTATTTACATATTCAGAACGCGGAATTAAATCATAGTCAATATTTATTTTAACTCCGCTATGTTCTGCTATTTTAAATAAAGCATCGGCAAGTCCGTCCGAAGTATCCATCATTGCATACTCAGTCTTTATATTTTCTGAAATATATTTTGAAAACTCATAATTAAGTTTTGGTAAAATATGCGAATTTATTAAATCGGCATTATTTCCGTTATTTATGAGTTCTTTAAGTCCGGCAGAGCTTTTTCCCAAATCTTTTGTTGCTATAACAACTGAATACCCCTCTTTAGCATTGCTTCTTGAAGATATTGTTCTGTTTTCAGTTTTTCCTATAGCACAAACCGATATAAAAATACCGTCATTAGAGCCTGTTATATCACCTCCAACAATTTCAGCACTGTATAATACACTTTTTGCGCCTTCATAAAACTCTTTTACCCACGTTTTTGTTATATCATTGGGAATTGACAGAGAAACTGTTATATAAGCGGGTTTAGCTCCTGAAGCTAATATATCACTAATATTCACGGCTATTGATTTATATCCGAGTTCATATGGAGTATACCACTCTTTTTTAAAATGAATTCCTTCCAACAGGCTGTCTTGTGTTACAACAATCCCCAAATCCTTTAAATAAGCGCAATCATCACCTATATAATTATTA
The DNA here is from genome assembly GCA_905236505.1 of Candidatus Gastranaerophilales bacterium. Lineage (GTDB taxonomy): Bacteria > Cyanobacteriota > Vampirovibrionia > Gastranaerophilales > Gastranaerophilaceae > CAG-196. The sequence goes on along the minus strand of CAJOPY010000055.1, from coordinate 3,384 downwards.
TTTACTGTGTTTTTAATCACATTTATAAATTCATTTTCTTTCATATAAAAAGTTTATCACAGAGAGAAAGTTTATGTTTTATTGTAAGCAATATTATATTTATACAATAAAATCATATAAAAACACCGGCATGTGCCGGTGTCGTTGATTGATATTATTACTATTTTTAAACTTATGCAAGTCCGAACTTCGGTGCCGAATCTTTTGCAGCTTCTCCGAGTTGCTGCTTGATAGTTTCTTTTCTTTCTTTGATAAGCTCCATTTCTGCTTCGATACTTGTTTTTTCCATTTCGTAATCGTTTTCTTCCTCTGCAAGCATATCCATTTCGTATTCTTGTTGTGCATCCAGTTGTTGTCTTTGATAATCCAACCAAATTGATATATTGTTTTCGTAATTTTGTTGATATTGCTGGCACTGATATTGCATTTGTTGAACGCCTTGATTTGCGTAACTTTGCAATTTTTCAAGAACTTGGAACTTATCATCCGTCATTCCGTCAACAATTTTGCCGGCACCATCTTTAAATACATAATTTTCGCCATCTTTTACTCTAAATAAGTTGCCCTTCATTAGAGCTTCTAATTGTTTTGGATCATATGTTACACCATCTATCGGGCTCTTTGTCCAGCTACTTGCTATATTCCAAGCAGCAGCAATATTACCGTACGGATTGTACGGATTAAATGAATTTGCACCCAAGCCCATCATATTACTGAAGTACATCTTCATAGAGTTCTTCATCATATTAGCTTGAGTTTCTAAATTCTTTTCTAACCTTGAATAATATTTTTGACGTTTTGTTATTTTATTTTTAATTCTGGACAGCAGGTTACCGTTACGAAGCTGTCTAAGGGTCAGTTTGTTCATCTGACGCCCGAGCCTCATACTTTCATGTAGTAACATTAAGAACGCTGTCATTTGTTTTATACTCCAAATTTTATACTCTTATATATATAAAGTTATTTTTTCTTGTTAAATTGCAGTCATGACACAAAATTGTTACAAAACTTAACAAAAATCAGCTAAAAATTCTTAACAAAAGTTTACAAGTAATAAAAAAATAAAAGATTATTATATACTATTTCTATATTTAAATATATATTATTTCGTTTTAAATTTTTTTATTTTTATTTTTTTTACTAAAAATTAGTATTAATTATGTAAATGTTTGTAACAATTTTTATAAAGAACTTATTATTTTAAAATTATTTAAACTTTAAAGACCATTTAATTTATATTATAATTATCCTGTTAGGAGTGAATATGAAAGAACGAATTGAATTTTTAAGATCAGAACTTAATAAGTACTCATATAACTATTATGTCTTAGATAACCCTATTATAAGTGATTACGAATATGACAAATTATATAAAGAATTAGAAGAACTTGAAAAACAAAATCCTCAACTTATCACTCCGGACAGTCCGACACAAAGAGTTGGCGGAATAAGCAGCGGTTTTGAAGAAGTAAAGCATAAATACAGAGTATACAGTCTTGATAACACTTATAATTATGAAGAACTAAGAAAATGGTATGAAAAAATTACAAAAGAATTCGGAAACAATGTAGAACTTGTTTGTGAACTTAAAATTGACGGACTTGCTATTGCGCTTGCTTATAAAAACGGGGTATTTGTTCAAGGAGCAACAAGAGGAAACGGAATTACAGGAGAAGAAATTACACAAAATCTAAAAACAATTAAAGCAATTCCGCTTAGGCTTTTTGAAAATGTTGATGTAGAAGTAAGAGGCGAAATATATATGCCAAAAACCTCTTTTGAAAAACTTAATGAAGAAAATATTTTAAAAGGAGAGAAACCCTTCGCAAATCCAAGAAATGCGGCAGCCGGTTCTCTTCGTCAGCTTGACAGCGCTATTACAGCTAAACGTGATTTATCTATGTTTACTTATACACCCATCATTGAAAAAGCTTCTTTTAAACCCCTTACTCATTGGGATGGGATTCAATATGTAAAAAAACTTGGATTTAAAATTAATCCTAATATCAGGCTGGTTCAAAATATTGACGGTGCTATTGATTTTTGTAAAGAATGGGAACTAAAAAGGCAAGAGCTAAACTACGCAACAGACGGTGTTGTAATAAAAGTCAACAACTTAGCATATCAAAATGAACTGGGCTACACATCACGTGCTCCTAAATGGGCAACTGCATTTAAATTTCCTCCGGAAGAAATCTCTACCAAATTATTAGACATTGAAATAGGTATCGGGAAAACCGGAGCAGTTACGCCGGTTGCTGTATTAGAACCTGTTAATCTGGCGGGAAGCATTGTTTCTCGCGCAAGTTTACACAACTTTGACGAAATTAAAAGACTAGATGTACGCATAGGTGACAGAGTTTTTATAAAAAAAGCGGCTGAAATTATACCTAAAGTTGTAAAAGTTTGTGAATCAGCTAACCACAATGAACTCCCGATTTACAAAGTTCAAAAAAACTGCCCCGCTTGCGGTGAACCGTTTAAAGAAATAGAAGGAGAGGTTAACTTATACTGTTTAAATCCTAATTGTCCGGATGTTTTAAAAGCGAAACTTGAATACTGGGTTTCTAAAGAGGCTATGGACATAGATTCTGTAGGACCGTCAGTTATATCTAAGTTATACGATTTAGGTTTGGTTAAAGCACCTATAGATTTTTACAGGTTAACAATTTCTGATTTTTTAAAACTTGATTTAGTCAAAGAAAAATCCGCAACAAATATGTTCAACGCTATACAAGAATCTAAAAACAAACCTCTGTCACGATTTATTACAGCACTTTCTATAAGACATGTCGGGAAAGAAACTGCCGAGCTTTTAACTAATGAATTCTCTTCTATAGAAGAATTAAAAAAAGCATCTTACGAAGATTTTGCAAAAATTGACGGAATTGGTGATAAAATAGCAAAAAATATTTATGAATTTTTTCATAATGAAATAAATATTAAAACTATAAATGAATTTAAAGAACTTGGATTTTCTTTTGAACAAAAATCACTAAAAATAAGTGATGAACTGGCAGGAAAAACATTTGTCCTAACAGGAACATTAAATAGCATGACAAGAGATGAAGCCGGTGATATAATAAAATCTAAAGGCGGAAAAACATCATCGTCAGTATCTAAGAAAACCTCATTTATAATTGCCGGAGAAAATCCGGGTTCTAAATTAGACAAAGGAAAAGATTTAGGTGTTATAATATTAACTGAAGATGATTTTCTTAAAATGACAGGTTTAAGGAGTTAGGATTAATGAAGAAAAATATAAATGTAATTCAAATTAAAGGTATTAAAGGCATTTTATATATAGCATTTATAGGTTGTTGTCTGGCGGCGGGTTTTGTTTGGTTTCCGGGTTGGACTTGTATGAAAATATGGAATATAACT
>CAJOPY010000054.1 GCA_905236505.1 Candidatus Gastranaerophilales bacterium | reverse complement strand
CTCACAGGTTCTGCTTTTGGTGCTTTTATGTCATTAATTGCACTTTTGCATATTAAAGCCCCGCTTGATTGGATTTATCCGTTTATTAAAATAAACAACTTTGAGATTTGTTTTGGACTAAGAATTGATAAATTTTCGCTTATTATGGCTCTGCTGCTCTTTATAATAAGTTTTTGCGTGCAGTTGTTTTCTGTTTCATACATGAAAGAAGAAAAGAAAAATTACAGATTTTTTGCGCTTCTTAATCTGTTTAATTTCAGTATGGCCTTTTTACTTTTTAGTCCGAATTTATTTCAATTCTATGTATTTTGGGAACTTGTAAGTATTGTTTCATATTTACTTATAGGATTTTACTACCGCAATGCAATAAAATCCATTGCTTCAAAAAGAGTTTTTGTAATAAACAGAATAGGCGACACTGCACTTTTAACAGCCATTTTAGTTACATCTTATTATATGTTCACATACGCAGGAAATAAATCATTTGCTATGCTTTCTTTTGAAGATATTTATTCTGTTTCAACACTTTTACTCGCTTACACAACAACACCTGCACTTGTTACTATTTGTATTTTATTCGTAATCGGAGCTGCCGTAAAATCTGCACAATTCCCGTTTTTTACTTGGCTGCAGGATGCTATGGAAGCAGAAATTCCGGTTAGCGCCCTATTACATTCAGCTACTATGGTTACAGCCGGTATTTTTCTTTTAATAAAAATTATGCCTATCTTATCATTAAATACTTTTGTATTAAACTTCATAATTGTTATAGGTGCACTCACCGCAATAATTTGTGTTATTCTTGCCTGTATTGAAACTCATCCAAAAAAAGTTTTGGCATACTCAACATCTGCAAATCTTGGATTTATGTTTACTGCCGCCGGATTAGGCCTTATTAAACCAGCAATTATTTTATTGATAGCTCACGCATTTATTAAATCTGCGCTCTTTTTAACATTGCCACAAAAAGACTTAAACCAACCTTTTATTAACTTTATTATATTTTCTGCCGAGTCACTTTCTCTTTCCGGTATAATACTTGCCGGATTATGCGCAAAAGAAATATTATTTGATAATCTTAAATATAATTACAGTATTGCCTTTTTATTTATTATGTTTTCATTTTTTACAGCTCTGTATATAACAAGACTTGCACTGATTTTATACAAAAAATATTCGTTTAAAAAACAATTTAATTTCATAGAACTTTCATCATTCATTATTTTGTTATTGGGTAATGTCATTTTTTACATATTGTTCAGACATAATTACCGCATATCAGAACCATTTGCCGCTTCTGTTGCAGGAATTTGTACAGCTTTTCTTCTTTATAAACATAATATGACAGAAAAATATACAAAAACACCAAAAATTACAGAAAAAATAAACTATATAATAATTCCTAATCTGTATAAAAAATGCGTTTTTCTTCTTAATAAAATTGAAAAAAATATTTTTTGTGAATATAAACCTGTTTTGCTTATCTCTGAATCTTTTGTAAAAACTGTACGGTTTATTGAAATAAACATAATGGATAATGCAGTTAACAAAATAACCGAGTTGATAAAATTTATTTCCAAGCAGGACATGATTATACAAAAAGGTAATGTACAAGTTTATAACGGATATGCTTTTATCATTATTACAATAATTATTGTGTTTGGTATAATTGGATATACAGCACTTTTGTTTTGAGGAATTTTAAGGAGATTTAATGAATAACTTTTTAACTATACCGTTTTTAATATTTTTTCCTATGATAATTTCATTTTTGATATTATCACCATTTTTTACATCTAATGAAATTTCCGTTAGAAGGTTCACTAAAGGAATTTGTTTTATAAACTTTGTTTATTCAATTTTAATGATAATATTTTATTCAACTGGAAATCCATATACATCCGAAATTCACTTTTTCGGAATGAATTGGGTTCAATCACTCGGAATAAAATTCAGTTTCAGAGCAGACTCTATTTCCGTTATTCTGTCTGCACTTACTTGTTTTGTTTTTCTTTTGGCAAGCAGTGCCAGCAAATTAAATATAAGAAAAAATCATAAATTTTATTATTCAATGCTTTTACTATTGGAATCTGCCATTTTAGGAATATTTAATGCTAATGATATGTTTCTGTTCTTTTTATTTTGGGAACTTGAAATGATTCCTGCATATTTTCTTATAGGCGGTGAATTTCAGGAAAATAACGAATATGCACAAGACGCTAAAAAATCTGCTATAAAATTTGTACTGTTTACATTTTTTGGCAGTATGTTTATGCTGCTTGGAATTCTGCTTTTGCATTATTACAATTTTGCCGCAAACGGTGTATTATCTGCCAGTTTTAATGATATCACCGATTCCACAATTCCTTTGAGCATACAAATACTCATTGCTATATCACTTATAATCGGTTTTGGGGTAAAATTACCGATTATACCGCTGCATACTTGGCTTCCGGATGCACATACCAATGCTCCGGTCCCTATAAGTATGATACTTGCCGGAATTCTTTTAAAAACCGGTGGATACGGCATTTACAGATTTAACTATGAACTATTACCACAATCATTTCAAATAATAGCGCCTTTTTTGGCAATATTTGCGCTAATAAATATTATTTACACAGCCTTTATTGCATACGCCCAAGATGACATAAAAAGAATTGTTGCTTATTCAAGCATTTCTAATATGGGATTAATACTTTTGGGGTTGTGCGCTATAAACAGAATCGGAATTTCAGCATCAATATTCCACATGGTTTCACACGGATTGGTAACATGCGGATTATTTATGATAACGGGAATTGTTTATCTGAGATTTAAAGACAGAAATATTAATACTTTATCCGGTGTTGCAACAGTAATGCCAAGATTATTCGGCTTTTCGGTTCTTATAGTTCTTGCATCTATAGGGGTTCCTTTATTTGCACCGTTTATAAGTGAAATACTAACTATTATAGCATCTCTTAACAGTGATATCTCAGATATTATAAAATTTGTTGCACTGTTTTCACTGCCGCTTCTTATTTTAAGTTCTTGCTATATGCTTAAATTCCTGCATAAAAGCTTTTTTGGAGGATTAAAAGCTGAATACGCAAAAGTAAATGATATTTCTGTACACGAATTTGTTATTCTTGCTTCAGTCCTTACCGGCTTGCTCATATTCGGAATATTTCCGGATACACTACTCTCTTTTGTCGGAAACGGAATTAACTAGACTATAAAAGGATTAATATGATTAACGATATTTTTAATATTTTATTTCCTGAAACTGTACTAACAATTTTTATATTGATTATGCTTATACTAAGCATGTTTTTATCACCTCGTTTGTACAAATTTGCCAGATTTTTATCAGTATTCGGTATCTCATTAAGCATTTTCTTTCTGACTACTGTTCAAACTGAACCACAGTATTTTGGTTTTAAAAATTCTGTTATGTCCGATAGTTACACGCTTCTTTTTGATTTTATAATTTTACTTTGCGGTTTTTTTATAGCTCTTTTATCAAAAAACCTTGTAAAATCTTTTAAAAGCAACGCATTTACATACCACGCAATACTCTTATCCGCTATATTAGGAGCAATGTTTACGGTATCTGCCAATGATTTTTTAACTTTATTTGTTTCTATGGAACTTCTTGGCTTTTCTACCTATTTTCTTATCGCCTCTGCAAAAGGATATCGTTCAAAAGAAGCTTCATTTAAATATTTGTTAACTTCGGCTGTTTCGGGAGGAATTTTCCTTTTTGGAGTATCCTATTTGTACGGAATAACCGGCTCTATAAACTTTTCTGAGATTTATAAATTTGTATCGGAAAATGAAGTTTCTCTTCTATACTCAATAGCCTCTGTTTTTGTTATATTAGGACTATGTGCAAAACTTTCCGTATTCCCTTTTGCTAACTGGATAATAGATGTTTATAAAGGTACTGAAACTTCTGTATTAGCTTTCTTATCAACAATTCCTAAACTTGCATTTTTCGGAATTATATGCAGACTTTTGGTATTTCCTTTGGGTAACAGCATTATTCTACCGTTTGCTGTTGCTATAATTAGCCTTATAACCGCTTTTTGGGCCAATACTTATGCTATAAGAGAAAATAATGTGAAAGTTATTTTTGCTTGTTCAGCTTCTGCTAATGCTTCTTATGCTCTTTTAACAGCAAGTCTTGTATCAGTTTATAATCTTTCTACTGTTATCTTTTATCTCATATGTTACGTTATAATGAATCTATCCGTTTTTGCATTTTTAAATATTTATGGCGACAACAATTCTATGAACGTAGAAAATTTTAAAGGACTTTTTCACAAAAATCACGGACTTACCGGAGGATACGCAATAAGCATTGTTGCTCTTGCGGGAATCCCTATTACGTCAGGATTTATTGCCAAAATTTATCTTTTTACAGCCATTGCAACTTCCGGTTTAGTATTTGTACCTTTTTTACTTGCACTTCTTTTACTTACTGTTGTTGCACTATTTTATTATCTTAAACTTTTGCTTCCGCTGTTTGAACAATGCGATAAAAATACGGAAGTTATGAATCTAAAGCCTGCATTTTCTCAAAAATTCGTATTAATTATTACATCTGTAATTACTGTTCTTATAGGTATTTTTCCTGAGATTTTAATTGAACTTTGCAAATTCATTGCTTTTAATATTTAATCAGGTTTCTATGCTTTTTGAGAACTTTTTGCTCGTCGTAAATCTTGTGCATCTTCCATACGACGTATAAAATCAAACACTAATATCTCCGATTTTTGATTTTTGTTTTGCATTTTTTTAGCTTTGTTTGCCTCTGCAAGATTTTTCTTTGAAATTGCAGCTCTGTAATCACATTTTTCTATATCCTTTTTGATTTGATTAAAATCATACTCAGGAGTCAAATTGTAATCTTTTACAGTCGTAAAATGTTCTGTATCTACTCTTTTCCTTACATTTTTGTCAACATCAGCCAAACTTAATTCTTTTTCCCTTTGTGATAAAAATAAATCCGCACGATATCTGTCAAATTCTTTTCTTGCAGATATATTCTCTTCTTGAGTCATTTCTTCTATCATAGGACGAATTGGGTTGTATTTTGCAGGCGCATTTTTTCCGTCCAAATATTTCCATACAACATCATCTACATGTTTTACTTTGTCAACTTCCGAACCAATCACCTGAAGCTCAAATTTGGTAGGATTCTTACCAGGAAGTCTGAATATAAAGTGAACTGCAGAATAATTATTTCCTTCTTTCATATCTTTAGTTAAAGTTTCTTCTTTACATTTGTTTAACCTTGCTAAAGCATCAGCATATTTTGCAGAATTTTTTTTACTATTCCACAATCCGCTTTGAATATCTATAAGTTTTCTGAGCTTGTTTACTGATGCATAATCATACTTTCCTGCTTTATTTTCCGGAAGTCCATGCACAGCCCAAGGACGCTTGTTTTCAACTTCTAAAAGTTCTAAAGCTCCTGAATTTATATAAGAAATTAATCTATCAAGTATACTGTCTGTTTCTGCTTTTGTTACACCTTTATTAAGAACTATTTTGAGTCCGTTAATATCTTCCATTTTATCTACAATTGTATCAAAATCACTCCAATGGCGCGCTCTGCTTTTTCCGTGTATGGAATCGGCAGATTTTACCCTATCTCCGATTTTTAAAATAGGATTATTCGGTTCCTTTTCAGTTGCAACTAAATCCTTAAAAATGTTTTCAAAAAACCTTACTACTTTTTTATGGCGCAAAGTTGCGTAATCATGAACTTCCTTTGCTAGCGCATATGTTGCGCCGTGTTTTTTATCTTCCGCATTTACCGTTTTATTAGTTCGTTCACATACTTGTTTTGCAGCTTTTTCTATTCCTTTTAATGCAGTCTTTTTTGAACCGAACGATACCGTATCACAACTAATCGGTGATGACAATCTTAATCCGTAATTCTGATACATATTATTCGTGCGCTGAAAATTACTGCCAATTTGCTCACTAAAATTAAACGTTGAAATTTTTGGAATATTCATGCAACCTTCTTTCTATATATATAAAACAAATCAAACTTAATAATTGCCTTTTTAATTAAGATTTGTTAAGAACTGTTTTATTTTACCTCTAACGATGACTCAATTCTATTCTCAAACCCGGTATATTCACAAATTTGTCTTGCCCATTCTTTTAAGATTTCATCTTCTGTTAACTCGTAAGATATGGGGGTTCCAATTGTCACGGTTAAATGTTTCTCAAACAATTTCTTTGCATAACCGTCAAACCCCTTAAGCCCAACCGGTACTATGTCTGCCTTAAATTTTTTTGCAAACATTATAAACCCTTTATGAATATCCGATATCACAGGTTCATGAACGATTTTGCCTTGAGGGAAAATGCCGAGTGACCATGAGGTATTGAAAATTGCTTTTACTGTTTTAAAAGTTGCCAGTTCCGGTTTTTCTCTGTTTACGGCAAATGCACCAAGTGTGTGTACTAAATACCTTAAAACAGAACCGGTTTCCTCTCCAAAAAGTTCTTGTTTTGCCATATAAGCCACAAATTTATCTACTGCCATTGATAAAACAGGCGGATCTATATAAGAAACATGGTTAGCTGTATAAATTACACGCGAAGATTTAGGCACGTTTTCTTTGCCGTATATTTTTATATTATACATAAGATATGTTACAGGATATGCTACTAATAATACAAATAGTTTATAAAAAATTTTTCTTAATATGCCATAATCTTTTTCTGTTCTTTTATTATAATTCCTTGCCATTCTTAATCATTTTTCCTTACTGGTGTACTTTTGCCGTATATTTATATCCCGTAAGAGATGATATTGATTCACCCCACTTGGAAATCATTTCATCTATATCATTTGAATATGGGATTATCTCACCTATTTTTACAACTATTTTACCGGAAAATGGTATCCACTTTGCATCTTGAGTTCCTATTATACCCATAGGAAGTATACCGCACTTGTTACTTTTTGCAATAGAAGCAAAGCCTTTGGTTATATCTCTGATTTCTCCTATGTTCTGGCGGGTTCCTTGAGGAAAAATACCTAAAACCCAATCTTTTGTATTTTTTATAACCTTAACTGTTTTCATAGTAGAAACACTTACATTATCTCTGTCTACTGCAAACGCTCCTAACCAATTAAGCCACCATCTCATAAAAGGGTTTTCAAAAAGCTCTATTTTTGCCATATAAGAAACCCCCTTATTCATTACCGCACAAACCAAAGGAGGGTCAAGTGTAGAAAGATGGTTAGCAGCAATAATAAATTGATTATCTTTCGGTATATTTTCTTTTCCCTGAACTTCCAATCTGTATATAAGTTTAAACCTAAGCATGTAAAATATATGCGTAACTATATACAGAAAAATTCTGCGCCAACAATTATAATATTCAAGCGGACGATATGAATTATTTCCGCAATTTTGCTCTGTCCCCTTTGTCATATTTATACTCCTCTGTCAGAGATAATTATACAATAAAAATTTTTTTTGATATAGCTAATTTGGACTATCTTCTTCCGAATTTTCTTCAATTTTTTTTTCTTTATCTTTTAGCGATTTATTAGAACCTTTTTGTTTTTCATCATTCATAAAATTATCATCTTCATTATCATCTGATTCTTTATTTTCATCCAATATGTCTTTTATACTTTTTTTATGACGATTTGCATTCAAAACTGAAGCTACATTTGACATTGCAAGCGAATTAAGCGTAGCTCTAAGAAGAGCACTTCTGTCAACATACGGCTGGTTATACAAATTTTCTCCGTCTTCTTCCTCCTCAAGTGGCGGAAGATACATAGCTTCCGAACCGTATTTTTCTTGACTCATTTTTGCTGCAGTTCCCGACGGATCTCCGCTTTTAAAATTAAAAGCACCGCCTATTCCGTAAAAACCTGCTGATCTGTTGTCTACCACTATCTGACCTCATGTAGAGGGAAACTTAACACTTAACACCCTCTAATGTAATATACCCTCTAAAAATATAATTTGCTAGTGTGTAAAGAAATTGTTACATAAATACCTAAAAAATATCAAACTTGGAGAAAAATATGAGATTTTCCGCTAATTATGAATTTTATAAAAAATCACATAACTATTTATTCTATTTCGTGATGTTTTTCATAATCATATGTACCCGGGAATGCATCTACACCGGTAGTTTTTCTTGTTACATAGTACTGGAACTTAGGAATAAGCGTTGACAAGAATGTTGCTGCTACAGCAAAACCCGCTGCAAAGTTTATTCCGCTATACATAATATTTTTCTTTTTGACTTTTTCTAATAATTTTCTATTTATTTTTCCGTCTTTTGATGTTTTGCAAATAGTTTCAACATAATCTTTCATTTGTTTTTTTAGGTTGTATAATTCGCTGTTAGAAACAAATCTGTATTCATCTATGTACTTTCCGCCTTCGTACTCTACATTGGATAATATTGCCTTTCCTTTGGCATCTTCTCCTATTTTCTTACCTTTACCTCCTGTAAATTCGGAAAATGCGTTGCTTAAAAGTTTAGGATCATTTATTACAGCCTTATTGTATGAATCTATTAATTGCTGTTTTGTAATCACTGCCTCACCCAATCTTTCAGGCTGAAGTTTTGACATTTCTCTTGCTCTTTCCAATACATCTTTATCTTGAATATATTTTTCCGCTTCATTCAACTTTACTACCTCAAGCGGTTTTTTGTTTAATAATTTTTCAAAAAATGAAAGTTCTTGTGTTTCATACTTTATATCTTTTGGAAGAACTACTTCACTGTCATTTTTTCCCAAAACAGCTTTTTTAAATTCTTCAACACTTAGTTCTTGACCATTTAAACTTTCTATATATTTTTGTAAATGGCTATCCAATATTTGTGCTGTATTCGGATTCAATCTTGTTGCTTTGCCGGATTCAGCCAAGTTTAACAAATTACCGACATGTCCGCTTGCCCACATGTAAAAATATATTGAACCAATATCACGGATACCTATTTCACGACGTTCTTCTTTTCTTCGTGCGTTATACATTCTTCCTGTTATAACTCCGGCATCTGTTGATAATAATTTACCTGTATTTGTATTTTCTATTATATTTGTGAAAGAATTGAGAGCATTCATCGGTGAGCCCTTAAATGCTACATTTCCGTTTTGCTGACTCTTTCGGTTGTTATCAGCATTTTTTTTCTTTGAATGAACAGAATCCGTTAAACGATGATTTAACTGTGGAACTACAAAACCTATAAACCAGTTTGCCAAAGCAATACTTGTAACAACCTTTGCTCCTTTAAGCGCCGCAACTTGAGTCGGGGTGAAATTTTTTGGTTTTACTTTTTTCATAAAATTATTAAACGGTGTTCGTAAAACCTTGTCAGTTCCTACATCAAAACTTTTTCCGTTTGCCTTAAACAATTTATCCAGTATTTTATCGCCAAGCAAATTTAAAGAGAAACCCCCGCCAAGCCATGTAATTGAACCCATTATTTCTTCTATAAAACGTTCTCTTGCTTCGTCCCATTTGCCTCTTCTGTATGCCTGATAAGTACGACCGGAAACAACACAGCCTTCCAATGCCATGACAGATGCAATTGCATCTTTTTTGGTCATTTTGGTTATAATCTTAGGTATTATCCTGCCTTTTGATGAATTAAAGGCTATATTATTATTGTTATTTATTGTGTTCAAACTAAACCTTTCATATTTTCGGCTGTTTAAATTAAACTACGTGAAGATTTTTTTTTGACTTATTTACATAAAATTGTTACAATTCTACACAAAAAAAATCTTTTATAAACAAAAAATTTGTGAGATTTTTAGCATATTTCTCAGGCGCTATAAAGCACGAAAAGCAAGACCATATGTGGAATAGAATACGGTATTAATAAAAAAATTCTTATTAATTTACATCAAAAAAATATTTTTTGGGGCAAACTCAAAATGTATTTATAACTAATCTGTACTTGTAATTAATTTTTGTTTTTTATATTATTAAGGTATATATGTACAGTAGTCAAAATATAAGGAATAGCAAAAATGAATCCTATTATTAAAAATCTAGAATCAGAATACACAACAAGAGAATTGCCTGAAATCAACACCGGTGATACTGTTCGCGTATCAGTTAAAATTGTTGAAGGTAACAAAGAAAGACTTCAAGCTTATGAAGGAACTGTTATATCTCAACACGGTTCAGGTATCAACAAAACCATTACGGTAAGAAAAGTATTTCAAGGTGTAGGCGTTGAACGTGTTTTCTTAGTATACTCTCCGCGTATTGACAAAATCACTGTTCAAAGAAAAGGTGATGTTAAACGTGCTAAATTATATTACTTAAGAGAACGTTCAGGTAAAGCAACCAGAATTAAGGAAAAAATTGAAAAAAGGTAAGCTGCATATTCACTGGTATCCCGGTCACATAGCAAAGGCAGAGCGTCAGCTTAAGGAAAAATTAAGTCTTGTTGATGTGGTTATAGAGGTTCGTGACAGCAGAATACCTTTATCAAGCGGTTATGAAAACATAGAGAAGCTTTTGGGTGACAAATCCAGGCTTCTTTTGTTAAATAAAGCAGATTTAGTTGATAAAAAAGAAATTACTTTGTGGTGCGAATATTTAAAATGCACTACAAAATGCGATGTCCTTATAACAAATACCAAAGACAACAGTGATTTAAAAAATGTTGTAAATAAAGCTGTTAGTATTGCTGAACCCAAAATTCAATCTCTTATGCAAAAAGGACTTCTCAGAAGACCTGCAAGAGCAATTGTAGTTGGCATGCCTAATGTCGGAAAATCAAGTGTTATAAACAGATTAACAAAATCTTCCAAAACAAAAACCGGCGCTAAAGCAGGTGTAACAAGACAGCAACAGTGGGTAAGAGTAAATCCTAAGCTTGATTTATTAGATACTCCGGGCATTATCCCGACTAGGCAAGACAATCAAGAGCAGGCTGTTAAACTTGCTTTTGTCAGTTCTGTATCAGAAAATGCATACTCTCCGGAGCCGGTTGCAAAAGAATTGCTTTCTATGTTGGATAATTCAAGCCATGCTGATTTTGTGAAAGAATATTATAAATCCGATTGCTTATCACTTGAAAGTATTGCTTTAAAAAGAAATTGGATCATTAAAGGTGACAATCCGGATACAGAGAGAACTGCTATCTATATACTGAAAGATTTTAGAGAAGGCAGGCTTGGCAAAATTATTTTAGATAGTCTGCCGAAGAATTAATTCATTTTTTTTAAACAAAAAATTAATTTTATAAACATCATCACACATAATACAGCCGCTGCAATTCCTATACCGTACCAAAATCCCAGTAAATACATATTGAGCTTAAAACAAAAATAGAAGCCTAACGGAAGTGATATAAGCCAATATGCTATAAAATTTGAAAACATAACAATCTTAGTACTTTTTAATCCGCGAAAAATCCCTGACAAAGAAACTTGAAGTCCGTCAAAAATTTGAAAGAAACAAAGAATAGAAACTACAGGTATACAAATTTTTATAAGTTCAATATCGTTTGTAAATAATTTTGTTAAAAATTCCGGAAACATTCTTACTATAACAGCAGAGAATGACATAAAACAAACACTCATCAATATTACTGTCCACGAATACCGTTTAACATCATTATAGTTCTTCGCGCCATTTGAATATCCGATTTTGACAGACGCAGCCATTGAAAAAGAAAACGGGACCATAAACGAAACACTGGTTAGAGTACACAAAATATTATGAGCAGCAGAATAAAGACCGGATACTCTTCCCAAAATTACAGTTATTGCGTTAAACCCTATAAATTCTATTAGAATTGCAAAAGATGCCGGAACTCCGACCCTTACCAAATCTTTATAATAAGAAAGTTCCGATTTATACAAAATAGTTTTATTCGGTATGCTTCCGACTTTTTTCAACAAACAATAAATTAAAAGCACAATTCCCATAAAATATCTTGTAATAAGACTTGCTATAGCAAGCCCAATTACACCCAAAGACGGTACTTTCCAAAAACCGAATACGAATAATATATTCAATGTTAAATTCAAAAATACACAAAATACCGTAACAAAATTGGAAAAATGGACCCTTCCGTGTGCCTGCAAATATTCCTTTAATGCGCAATGCAAATACGCTCCGTACGTTGCAAAAGCGGTTACAAAAAAGTAATCCTTTACCATTTGAACCAAATTTGAACTAATACCAATTTTATCCGTCAATGGAATACAGGCAAAAATCATCAATGAAGTTATAAAAGCAAGGAAACAACCAAATTTTATTGAATATCCCAAATATCGTCTTAAAGATTTTTCTTCGCCTTTGTAGTTAGACAATATTGCAGAAATACTTGATAAAATGCCTATTCCAAACATCATAATACAGCTTGTAACAGAAGTTGCAATACTTATTGCGGCAAGTGTATCCGTTGAATGGCGTCCGGCTACAACTACATCTCCTACACCGATAAGAATAAAACCTATATTACCCATCATTATAGGAAATGCCATTTTTAATATTTGATTTACATAATAAAATCGGCTAAACATAAATTAATTATACATAAAAAGTTTACAAATTTATTTTGTTATTCTAAAATATTAATAAATTAAATATGAGGAAACTGGGGGTGGAAGTCCCCGACTGTGCCGCAACCGTTATAGCCGGAATACTCTTTTAAAAGAAAGATATTTTATAATATATCATTTTCTTTTTTTTCAAAGTTTCGATTCAAAACTTTGAATAGGCTTCTTCTGTTGCGGCAATATTGCAAGAGAGGAAGACTTTTTATTGACAGGATCTGTTACAAATATAAATAGTGTAAATACGGGAACTTGCCCTCACGGAATGGCACCGGGAGCCTGCCCAATATGTTCAGGAATGGGCGGCGGTTCAAGAATGGGAGAACGCCCGCAAAAAGCCGGTGAGTGGAGCTATCATAAATGTGCTATGATGGGTGCACTAATGAAAGCAAGAGAAGCAAGGGAAGAAGCACACGAAAAGAATCTAAATAATCACATTCTTAGCGTTAAGGCTTTTGAGCAAGCGCTAGTCAATGCCTCGAAAAAAATGGCAGAATTTGTTTCACAAATTCAGAGTAATTTATTACTTAAACCCGTAGCGTTTGTTATTAAAAATACATTTATTCCGACTCTAAATACGGTTAAAAATGTTATTACTGTTTTTAATACACTCTTGCAAAAGCTTTCGCTGTTCAAAGAAAAAATATTTGAAATTCAAGATAAATTAAATGCCATTTTCGGAGAAGCAAAAGCTTTTATTGACAAAAAAATTTCGGAAATTATAAGCACAATAAAGACAAAAATAAAATCACTTTACACAATCTTCAGAAAAAATTCAACGGAAAATGAAGACAATAAAATTGACGAAGATAAAAAAATATTTAGGCTAAAATCATTTATAAATAAGATATTAAGAAAGAATCAACATGATACAGAAAATTAATCAAGATCTTGAAAGTTCAAGACATCAAAAAAACATGACAAACACTCAAAAACGTAACGATTATTATGTAAAAGAAGGAATAATCGTAAATTCTTACGTTAAAGACCCAAATTTATCATTAGATGAAACATACGATTCCTTAGTAATATCAAAAACTCAAGTTAATTTGCCGCCCAAATTATTTCAAAAAGAAAACGATTATCTAAATCCGCTATATCCTATTTGCGGAATAACAATGGGAATAATGGGAATTTTGGGAGGGTTTACCGCAATGATGAAAAAATTCTCTAAAGGTAAGATGGAAGCTTCAAAAGAATACCTTCTTCCCGGAATAACAAGAAATCACTGTATTAATAACGAAATTCATCAAAGCATTTTTTCTGTTATACAATCACCGAACAGAAGAACAATTATTTCTTCACTTGGAGTCATTACGCTTGCAGCTATGGCTTTTACCGGAAAAACTTTTATTGACGGGTTTAAAGAAGTTTGGGTAAAAAAACGTGAAGCTGATATTCAAAAGAATTTACAAGAAAATCTTATTGCGGTTGAAACTCAGTCATTTTCCGGAAAATTACAAATTATTAGAAGTTTGCTCTCTACTAAAGCTAAAATGTTTACGGAAGAACTAAATAACTTATCCGAACAAAAAACAAACAATAATTACTCATTGTCTGTTAAAGGTAAAAATAAGAAAAATACTGTTAATAATCCTAATTTTAACATGTTTGCATTAGGAACGTTAACTCTTGGTACAATTTTAGCTTTGGGATATTTTGCCACTCATAATTTGAGAAAAAGTGATGAGTACATAAAACGCGGAATAAAAAATACCCAAAAAGGATTAAATAATATTATTGATGATTTTAATAAAAGAAAACCCATTAATAACATAATCGGAGCTAACGGAGAGATTTTATCAGGAAAAAATGCATATAAACATCTTATTGAAAATTTGCTTGAATCAATATATTCAAAACCGGAAGAAATTGAACAATATATAAACAAAATGAATTTACCTCAAAAAGAAAAAGAAGATTTTATAAAACAACTCAAAGAAAATATGAATCAGGCTACAGAAAAAGTAAATCCTATGATGGGAGGTTCAGGAAGAAATAAAATAACATATTTTTCGCATGTTAATGACTATCTATCGTTCTTTTACGATTGGTTAATGAATCCGAAAAATCCGCAGTTTAAAAACTTATTTTTTGGAATTGCAGGTATTTCCGCTTTAGGTTATGGAGGAAAAGTTGCCGGCGATGCGATAAAAGAAGTTCAGGTAAAAAAATACAGCGCCGATATAGAACTAAATCTTCAAAAAAGGCTTGTTGCGACAGAGCTTAGAAATTTTAAAGCAAAAAAGGACTCCGCAATTGAACCGCTTTGTGAAGAATTTTTAAAACAGAAAGAAGAAGAAGGAAAATCTCCCGAAGAACTAAAAATTATAGCTGATAATATTCTTTTTGAGATTAAGAACGGTCCTCCGTTTGTTTATTCGTAAAGCTTTGTTCTAAAATCTTTTATTTCTTCGGCTTCATTTAAATAATTCGGAGTTAACAATTCATTTAGATTTTTATTAAGCATTTCAATTGCATTACGGATATTTGTTTCATTCATTGTAATCATATCGTTTGCCATCTCTGTGTTTGACATTGCAAGTCGTGTTGTATCTCTGAAACCTGATGAAGCAAGTGTTTGAGCAAGTTTATTATCTTTTATATTTTTGCATAATGCTTGCGCTATAATCATAGGAGCATGTGATATCAAAGCTACCGCTTCATCATGTTCTTTCGGGGTGGTTTGTATTGTTTTTGCTCCAAGCTCATCTATAACACTTTTTAAAAGATTTAAATCTTCTTGTTTTGTTCCCTTTAACGGTGTTACTGCCCATATCGCCTTTTCAAACATATCCGGAAATGCATATTCCCAACCGCTATGTTCAGTTCCTGCCATTGGGTGAGAAGGTATAAATTTATATTTGTATGTTCTTACGGAAACAAACTCTTTTAGCGAGCATACATCTGTAACAATTGTATTTTCGGTTAAGTAATTTTCTAATTTTTGAAGAATCTCCGGCGTTTTATTCATTGGTGTACAAACAAATACCAAATCACATTCCCTTAGATTTCCATAATCATTGCTTACGTTAAATTCGTGCACACTTCCGGATATTCCGATTAAATCGTGTTTTTTTGCTTCACGCAAATTTTTAAATATTGAACCTCCGATAAGTCCTAAACCTACAACTCCTATTCGCATACAATTTTCCCTTTTTATAAGTCTTTGTGATGAAAAGTTTTTGCACCTTCCGAATAATCTTTCACTATTTGTCCGTCACCTGTTATATTATACTTATATATAGTTAATCCTTCTAATCCGACAGGTCCTCTTGCATGAGTTTTATTAGTTGAAATACCGACTTCCGCTCCAAAACCGTATCTGTAACCGTCCGCAAATCTTGTTGAAACGTTGTGATATACGCCTGATGAATCAACGGAATTCATAAATATCTCAGCATTTTTTCTGTTCTCTGTTATTATTGACTCTGTGTGACCGGAAGAAAATTCATTTATGTGATTAATTGCATCTTCTATTGAATTTACCTCTTTATATGAAAGTATTTTATCTGAATACTCTTTATGCCAACTTTCCGGTGAATATACGATTTTTATACCTGATTTTTCCAAAGCATCAATTAATTCGTTTTTATATTTCCAATCTTTGTGAACTAACAGAGTTTCAACTGAATTACAAGCACTCGGATATTGAGTCTTTGAATCAATTATTATTTTTTTTGCTTTTTCAAAATCTGCGCTTTCATCGGTATATATATGACAAACTCCGTCAGAATGTCCTAAAACCGGAATTTTCGTATTTTCTTTTATAAATTTAACTAAACTATTTCCGCCTCTTGGTATTATCAAATCTATATATTTATCTTGCAATAACATTTTGTTAACATCTTCTCTTGTATATATTTGATTTAATACATTTTCCGGAAAACCATCTGTACGGGATAGAGCATCTTGTATTACGGACATTATTTTTTTATTTGTATTTATTGCCTCTTTTCCGCCTTTTAAAATTACAACATTACCTGATTTTACAGCAAGGGACGAAATTTGAGAAATTACATCGGGGCGGGCTTCAAATATTATACCCAAAACACCAATCGGACAAGATATTTTTGTCAGAATTAGTCCTTCATCAAGTTCCCTTTTTAAAAGTACTTTTCCGACCGGATCGGGTAATTTTGCAACATCTTTTACACCCAAAATCATATCACGCAGTTTATTCTCATCAAGTTTTAAGCGATTATAATTAGAATTGGAAAGTTTGCCCGAATCAAGAAGTTCTTTTGCTAATTTTAAATCTTCTCTGTTTGCCTCCAATATACTTTCTTTATTTTGCTCTAATTTTTCCGCAATATTAAAAAGTGCTTTATTCTTAACATCTGTAGATAAAACAGCTGTTTTTTTGGAAGCCTCTTTTGCTTTTTTAGCTATTATTTCAAAACTATCTGAGTCCATATCTGTAGGCCTCACATATTGCGCGGTATTTTAGTCTTCTTAAATTTATCATGCCGGAACATTTTTTCTTTAACAACTGCAATTTTAATGAATCTGCCGGAACATCTTCTATTAAACTCGGCTGACGCATAACAAAACCTGATAAATCCATAAACGGGACAGAATCACGATAATCCATATAAGGATTTTTACCGGAAAAATCTCTCATCTCTACTCCTTATTACGATAGTTTTCAAAAACATTCTATAAAAAACAAAACCGCAAAACAAGCAATTACTTAACAAAATTTAAACCATAATTTAAACAAAAAAAAGAGAACAAATAATTTCTGTTCTCTTTTTTTTATTAATCCTTTTTCCCTTATTTTTGTCCGTAACGTTTTTTAAATCTTTCAACACGTCCTTCTGAGTCTAAGATTTTTTGCTGACCTGTATAAAACGGGTGGCAATTTGAACAAATTTCAACTGTTAAACCGTCTACCACAGAACCGGTTTCTATTTCATTTCCGCATACACATTTGATTACTGTTTTTTTATAATCAGGATGTATTCCGCTTTTCATATTGTACCTCTTTCTTTTTTCAAGATTCCAAACTTGATAATAATATTTCGACTACAATAATTTTACTTTGCTGATTATTTTTTTGCAAGTAAAAGTTGAAATTGTACTGTTTTTTAGATACAACTCTATTATGAAAACTTTCCCAAAAAAGATTTTATTTCTAAATTTTGGCGGACTGGGAGATGAAATATTATTTCTTCCTGCTATTATATCCGTAAAAAAAGAATTCCCGAATTCTGAAATAACATTAGCTCTTGAGCCCAGAAGCAAGGGGATAACTGCACTTACAAATATTATTGATAAAACGTTGTTTGCAGATATTAAAAATTCAAATAAATATTTTGCGCTTTTAAAATTGTTATTTACGATTTGGACAAAAAAATTTGATATAGTTATATCTTCAGGTGCAAATAAATTTATTTCTCTTTTTTTATTTTTAACTTTCATAAAAAAAAGGTACGGATATAATACAGGTAAACTTAGTGAAATATTGCTTACAAAAGCCATAAAATTAAATAAAAACCAATATGCCGCAAAAATGTACCACGATTTGGTGCGAAATATTACAAATTTTAATACAGAGATTCCTCAAATAAATATACAAAAATCAAATACAATTCCTAACAGTATTTTAATTCATCCAGGTGTAAGCTTAGTAAGTTTAAAAAAAGGTATAATAAAAACTGTTTCGGCTGAAGTTTGGGCAGAAGTTATTAACAAACTTGCCGATAAAGGTAAAAATGTTGTTCTGGCAGGAGGTCCGGACGATAAAGATACTATTGATAAAATCCAAAAAATTGTTCCGGAAGAAAAGTATACAAACTACTTCGGAAAAACTAAAAATTTAAAGGAACTCGCAGAACTGATATCAAAAACAGAAATATTTTTATGTTCAGATTCAGCACCGCTGCATATAGCTGTTGCACTTAAAATTAAAACATATGTAATATTCGGTTCTACCGATGATAAAAAACTGATTCCGCAAAACGAAAACGTGTTTCCTATAAAAGCTAAAAATTGCACTTGCCCTATTATGCCTTGTCTATGGGAAAGACGTCAAACATCTTGCGAAAATTTGGATTGCTTAAAAATCACAGCAGATGATATTGTTGATAAAATTTTATCAACTTAATTGTAAAAATGCCTCTATTTTTGCTTTTACCGAATTATTTGCATAATCATCTATATCTATATATAAGCCGTTATATTTATCAGCCAAATATTTTGCCAATTGTGTCTTTGAACAAAAAGCTTGAGCATAAAATACAGTCGGAACTGAAGGATTAACATACATTTCCAGCTCCAAATTTGCAGGGCAACCCGCTTCAACACATCTTGTCCAACCATATATATGAGTATTTGCAGGAAATAGTTTTAATATATTCATATCATTCGGAGGAACTCCCCAAAATCCCGGTGTAAAATCAGGATTTGAATAAATATTGTTTTCCCGCTCCGGAATGCAAGAAGTTTCATAATTTTCATTAAAGACTTCTTCATTTATTATTCCGCCGGTTATTTTAATAAATTTTTCATACAAAGGAATATTGCTTTTGCATATCTTTATATCTCTAATAGGATGAACCGATTCATAAACAGACGGTATTATATAAAACCCCATATCTTTTAAAAGTCGGTATGCGAACCAGCCGCTGTCACACTTGTCTTTTCCTATGGGAGCAATTATTAAGTCCGGTTTTATATACAAGGAATTATCGTATATATTTCTTATAATTTTACAATACGAATCCGGAAGTATGTTTGTTTTTGGATATCCAAAATCAATATCCAAATCTATCCACTCAGCACTTGGATAATCTGTTTTAGTCTGTTTGATTATATCCGGATGAGGATACCCCCAAAAACCGATTTTTTGTATTTTTTTCATAATATTATACTACCAAAAAAATATTTGATAATCTAAATAATCGTATGATATAATATCGTAAGTCAATAAAAAAGGAGTGTATATGAGCGAAATTGAAATCAGAGAACAAGAAGGGTTTGATGAAGTAAGATATTTACCTCAAGGAGTTTGCAGCAAATTAATGAACATTAAAATTAAAAATGACATTGTTATAGATATGGAAACCGTCGGAGGCTGCAGCGGGAATTTAAAAGGTATTGGTTCACTAATTATCGGTATGAATATTAACGAGATAATTAAACGGCTTTCCGGACTTCCTTGCGGAAGCAGACCGACAAGCTGTCCGGATCAACTTGCGCAGGCACTTAAAGCATATATTGAAATGAAACAAATTCAACACGCAAATGTGTAAATCGCAGACAAATAAGAAAAAGCCCGATATTTATTCGGGCTTTATTTATAATAGAGGAGAGAGAATTATTGCCGTTTTATGATGCCATATCTAACTGCGGAATTAATATTTTTTCACCTGATTTAATTACATCGTCTTTTGGTTTGCGCTCTTCAAGAATAATATTTACCAATTTTTGAACTTCTGAATTCTTTGGACGTTTTCCGCCGTTTGATTCTTTTAAGACTTCTCTTGCAATTTTCCAAATATTTTCATTTTGTTTTACTGTATGACTTATATAATGTACATTTGAAGTTGTCTTTTGCGGTGTCGTCTTTTGAGTTTCTTTAACTGCTGCCTGTTGTTGAGTTGTTTTAACCGGAGCTTGTTTTGCAGTATCAGCTTTTTGAACTTGTTTTGTTTCGGTTTTCTTTTCTTGTTTTGTTGAAACAGAGTCAGTTTTTACAGATGAAGAATCTTTTTTGGCTGAGGATTTAGTTTCTTGTTTTAATCCTAATTTTTTGTCTGTCCAAGTACTATATTTTGGTTCCGGTGAATTTTTTCGTTCATAATCAGCTTTTAGACTGTCATTTACAGCTTTTGATATACTGTCTTGTAATTCTTTTATTCTTTCTTCCGGTACAACTGTTTGCAAAGAATCTCCGTCTACAGGCACACTATTTTCAATTAAAAGTCTTTGCGGAACGACAACATCTTTTGGTTTTATGTATTTTGGAGAATCCGGTTCCATTGTATGCTGCGTTATTGTTTTATTTTGTTCTTTGAATAAAGAGTCATTTTTAGCTTTTTTTGCATCTTGGTATTCTTTATAAAGTTCTTCACCTTTTTCTTCCCAGTTGTCAATTAAACCGCCTTCAGACTTTACCAATTTGCTTGTTACTTCTACAGGCCATCCTTTGGCGTTAAATGCTGCTATTGTACTGTCACTTTTTGACAATGCTTTTTGAGGAGTTCTAGCATCTATATATGTTGTATCTTCTTCGGCACCGGAAGGAGGTAATGCATTAGGATCTTTGTAAACGTTGTTTTTTGTTCCGTGCGGTTTGTTTGCATCGTTTAACATCCAAGCAATTGCAGCTACTGAAGCAGCTACACACCCAACCGG